>NZ_LZPK01000102.1:0-21705 GCF_001729375.1 Methanosarcina sp. A14
TTTGCTGTTACGAGTTTTACTGTTACGAATTTTGCTGTTACGAGTTTCTATTAAGATATTTGCTGTTAATAGTTTGATGTTATGAATTCAATTTCTACCATTTTTGTTTTTCTGCTTTTTTCTGCTTTTTGAAAAATAACTTTTAGTCTTCGAGAATTGGAGTTTCTATTGTCAAAAAATGAATACCCTTAAAGAATAACTGTTCTTAAGCTATCATATTATTATGAAGCAGGTGGATATTATCCCTCGCGCACCCATACCAGATAGGGTATTGGCAGCCAAGGGTTTTTGAAGCTGCCAGAGCAAAGAACCGGCACATACTGGGCCTTGAAGCTGTTTGTATTCTGAAAGCTTATGGCATTCCTGTAGTAAAGACCAAGTTTGCAAAAACTGCAGAAGAAGCTATAATCGCAGCAGAAGAGATAGGTTATCCTCTTGTAATGAAGGTCGTTTCTCCACAGATATCTCATAAATACGATATTGGAGGAATCAAACTCTCCCTTCAAAATGCTGCTGAGGTAAAAGCTGCTTATCAGGACATGATGGACGGTATCAAAAAGAAACTGCCGGATGCATACCTTGAAGGCGTACAGCTTCAGCCCATGCTCTCGGGTGGCAAAGAGGTAATTCTTGGGATGGTTCATGATCCCACATTTGGGCCTATGCTGATGTTCGGGCTTGGTGGAACTTATGTAGAAATTCTCAAAGATATCCAGTTTGCGATAGCTCCTGTTGACGAAAGAGAAGCCAGAGAAATGATTGCAGGAATCAAAACCTATCCATTACTTGCTGGAGTCCGGTGGGAAAAACCTTCTGATATTGACGCGCTTGTATACACAATTCTCAGGGTTTCGAGGCTTGTTTGCGATTTTCCGGAGATAGAAGAATTCGAGATAAACCCCATGATGGTTTTTGAAAAGGGAAAAGGCGTACTTGCTGTGGATTTGAGGTTGATACTGAAGAGGGACATGTGATTTTTTTGCTTCAAGCACAATCGTTGATCCTCAACCGTTGTGCCTGTTGATCATGCCGACCAGTTCGTTGCTTGGTTTTTCGGTCAAGCCTTTTTTGAAAATGATTGTGATCACGCCGACCATTTAGTTGCTTGGTTTTTCGGTCAAGCCTTTTTTTAAAAGGGTTGTGCCACAACCGTTGAGCCTGTTGATCACGCCGATAGGGTTGGGAATAAGTTCCTCAAATTCAAACATTGCCAGGGTTTTCGGTCAAGCCTTTTTTTAAAAGTCTTGCGGTCAAGTAGTTTTTTTAAAAGTCTTGCAGTCCATTTTTCAAGTTTTTTCCAAAAATTTAGGAAAAGCTGTTTTCGTCATCAGTTGGCAGTGGTTGCAAAATTCTGAGACGTTTCAGGTCTGGTCATACTCAAATTATAACATTTGTTTCTTACATACTAGGAGTAATAAATGAGGTGGTGAGACGACCCAGGAACGGAAAAGACTCATGCTGGCTGTGGGTATCCTGCTTATTTCGAGCACTGTAGCTATTAATCTCCTACTTGAGGATTCACCAGTGGTAATCCAGCTTGAAGGAGATACGTTCAAGGTTGTGGATATCCCGTACGTGTATACTGTAAAAGAGGCGTATATTCTCCTTTTTTCCGGGTTTTTTGGAGGTCTGGCGCTGGCTCAGGTTTTGCGGTCCATGGGGGTTCAAGGCTCTGAGCTTTCGATAACCGGAAAGGAAGCACAGGTAGTTGCTCTCAATGTTATCACAGAGAAAGATCCAGAGAAGATTTTTGAGGTTTCGCATGAAAATGACCCTGTTGAGGAAACCCTGCCCAGGGATAACATCGACCCCACAGATGTCCTTTTGCGAGCCCTTGAAGGAGATGAAAGGAAAGCCATTGAACTGATTGTAGCAAAAGGAGGAAGAATTCTCCAGAATGAACTCGTAAATTCTCTCGACTTTTCCAAGGCCAAAGTTTCTCGAGTTCTCATGAACCTGGAAAGGAGAGGCATAATAACAAAGAAAAAGTACGGGCTTACAAATTGCATTTCGATAGCTGATGAGCTTAAGGATAACGTCGGGATGAGGGGTGAAATGAAATGAAGAAAAGTGCTCTTATTTCGATTTCAGTTGTTTTACTGGTCCTGATTCTGGGAGGGTCATGGTACTATGGAAATGGGGCCGATGTAAAAATAGTTGATATGCATGCTTCTCCTTTTGGGGCCGGTGACCCTGGAAAGCTGAACATAACGCTTCAAAATAACGGTTTAAAGTCCGTGGATGTGTGGCTTGAGATTGAAAATGCTTTTGTGGACGAAAATGGGACGAGCTACTCAACATCAAGGCTGATAATTTCCGATAATTCTACAAATCCATGGGATGAAGGATCAGTTTCTCTTCAGAAGCCGATAAAACTTGTTCATGGAAATAACTCGGTCAGTGTATGGCTTGGATATAAGCTTCCAGGGGAATACCCTGTAAAGGTTAGGGTTGTTCAGAATGGCAGACTTCTGGATGAAGACACTTATCTTGTAAATATCCCGCTTCCCGAACTACACTTGAAACTGGAGGATGAAATGGAGCACATAAACACTTCTGATGTTTACAGGGTTTATGGCTATCTCCTAAATTACGGGCTGAGCTCTGCAGACAAAGTGAGTACTAACTTAACAGTAACAAACGAAAGAACAGGAAAAATTGTGTTTACGTCTTCCGAGTTTTATTCCGTGGGAGGACAGGATAAAAGTGCCCTCAGAGCCTGGCCGGGTTATCCATATGCAATTGTGGAAATTGCGCACGGTAAACCCTCAGGAGATTTATATAAGCCTATCCCGAATGTGATTGTCGGGGAAAACGGGGATCGCTTCCTGCTGAATGTAACATCTCGATGGCAGGATCAGGTAACATCTGCCGAATTGCATATTCCGGCTCAGGAAGAGGCAGGTGAAGCATATGATAAAAAGATATGAGCTTTTCAGTTTCAAGAGCGCAAAACTTTTGGTTCTTATGTTTTTGCTTTTCGGAATCTGTGCTGGCTGTTTTGAGAAGGATCCGGTAGAGGCCCGGGTGAATACACTAATTCAGGGTCTCGGAGATGAGGACGAAAGAGTCAGTTCGGGTTCAGCTAATGAACTTTGGGCGATCGGGGAACCTGCAGTAGACCCTCTTATAAAAGCTTTAAAAGACGATAATCCACAGGTTCGAAGCCTTGCTGCTCAGGATCTTGGAATAATAGGTGACAAAAAGGCTACAAATTCGCTAATAACAGCTCTGAAGGACCCGGTTCCGGAAGTTCGTATGAATGCAGCTTTTTCACTTGGCGAACTTCAAGCCACTGAAGCTGTTGAGCCCCTTATTGAGCTTTTGAAGGACGAAAACGGAGAGGTCGTTCGCTATACGGTAATTGCACTTGGAATGTTGAAAGATCCCAGGGCTACTGAACCTCTTTGTGAGGTTCTGAAACGCGATGATGCTAGTATAAGCTATGATGGCAATTCGAATATACGCTCTGAGGCTGTATTTGCTCTTGGAGATACTGGAGATCCGCGGGCAGTTGATACCCTCCTGGATCTATTAGCTGATAAAGAAGTTGGGAGTTCTGCAGCTTCCAGTCTTGGTCGTATTAAAGGGGAATATGTGTTCGGAAAACTCATTAAACTGCTGGGCAGCAAAAATCCTACAACCCGGACTAACGCCGTAGCTGTATATGAGAATATTCAGGACCCTGCTGCTGTTCCTATTCTGGTTCGGATGCTGAATGACCAGGTTCCAGAAGTGCGCATAGGAGCTGCTTACGCTTTGGGTCATTTTAATGAGTCTGAGGAAATTGCCCAGACCGAGCAGCCCCTAATTCATTCTCTTGAAGATAGCAACGTCAAGGTACAGGCAGCTGCTGCTGGTTCTCTTGGACGTATTGAGAGCAAAAAAGCGATACCACTCCTTGCAGAGCTCATTCAGTCTAATAATTCTTCTCTCTGCGAGACTGCTATCTATTCCCTGGCGAGATATAAAAATCCTGAGGCTGCAGACGCTCTTATTGCCGCTCTTGGAAATGAAAACTGGCATATAAGAATGGAAATTGTTTATTCTCTTAGGGAAGTCGGGGACACCCGGGCGGTCGATCCTCTTATTCCCTTGCTTGGGGACGAAAATTTGGGAGTAAGAAAAAGTGCGGCAACATCTCTTGGATCACTTGGCGATAGGAAGGCTGTTGAGCCTATCATTAAGGCCCTTGAGACCGAAAGAGAGTCGGATGTCAGAATCTCGGAAGTTCAAGCTCTTGGGATACTGGGAGGACCAGAAGCCATCAACTGTTTGAGCCGGATCGGCACCGATAAAGACGAGTATAAATACGTAAGGAATTCTGCAGAGAAAGGATTGATGATACTTAAGGGAGGTGGAACAGTGAATGCCTCCTCTTTTTATTAATAATATATTTGGATTGTGAAAATATGGAATGAATGGAATAAGTTTTGAAGTGGAATCGTTAGGAATATGGAGGAAACAATAAAATGAAGAAACATACAGCAGTTTTACTGGTTACTCTCACTCTCTTACTTGCAGTATCAGCAGACACTGCAAATGCAGCAGACAATACAAGCAGTATAACCAATGTTTATGATGTAGCCGGCGCCGATTATAAAAGCGAGAGTTGGTCTAACGAACAATATCCGGTAATCGATTTATTTGGAGATAAATATGTTCCGCTGTTTACCACTAATGGAAGTATTGGGAATATACATGTTAACAAACTTGCCAAGTTGATTCTTGACAATAATGAGACTTACACCCTCAAAGACGGTGAAAAACTCGATCTCAGCAATGGATACGCTCTTGAAGCCAAACAGATTAATATTAACAATGAGGAACTATGGTTTGAGTTCAGTAAGGATGGAAAATATATTACTGACCAAATAGTCTCAGCCAGTAATGAAGGCAATAGGACATGGACTGTTACCCTTGACAATGTTCAGGGTGAAAATAACATCGTTGTCATGAAAGTTCATATTAAGAATATATTTGTGGGTGCGGAAACCAGAGTCGTTTGGATCGACGGCATCTGGTTGACTGACTATACAAATGCCACGACTCTCAAGGTAGGAGATAAAATAGGAGAATTCACTCTTGAGAAAATCGTCAGCGGAGTAAATACTTCTAGCATGGGAAGTCTTGTTTTTGAAAATACTACGGGATCTTCATTAGTTTGTAATGTTGTCGGTACCAATTATAAATGCGACGGCTGGTCTAATGTAGCAGTAGACACTGCAAACACAGCAGACACTGCAAGTACAGAAGACATAGCAAATACAGCAGATATTGCAAGTACAGAAGACATAGCAAATACAGCAGACAATGTAAGCAATATAACCGATGTTTGTAATGTTGTTAGTACCAGTTATAAATGGGTATCTAATGAACAGTATCCAGTAATCGACTTATTTGGCGATAAATATGTTCCGCTGTTTACCACTAATGGAAGTATCTGGGATGCACATGTTAACAAGCTTTCCAAGTTGATTCTTGACAGTAATGAACGTCACGTTCTCAAAGACGGTGAAAAACTCGATCTCGGTCAGGGCTACGCTCTCGAAGCCAAGCAGATAAGTATACCCAATAAGCAAGCATGGCTCGAGTTCACAAAGGACGGAAAATATATTGATGATCGAATAGTTACAATCGATAATGACAAGAATACAACATGGAATGTTACTCTTGACAATAATATTCCGGGCGAAAATGATGTTATTGTCATGAGAGTTCATATTGGCAACGTAGGCGGATTTGTAGAAAATAATATCCTTCAATATAGTGATGTCGTGATTGACGGAATCTGGCTCACTGACTATTTAAATGTCAGAACCCTTAAAATCGGAGATAAAATAGGAGAATTTACACTTGAAGAAATAATCAGCGGAGAGAATATCTCTAACCAGGGGAGCCTTGTTTTTAAAAATGCTACAGGATCTTCTATAAGTTGTAATGTTGTTGGTACTAATTATAAATGTGACAGCTGGTCTAATCAGTACCCATCAATCAATCTATTTGGAGATAAGTATATCCCGTTGCTTGCCAGTTACGGCTCAGCATGGGAGCCTCATAATAACCCAATCTGGCAATGTCATGTTGATAAGCTTGCTAAACTCGTTCTTGATAGCGATAAGAAACATCTCCTGAAGACCGGTGAAAAACTCGATCTCGGCCAGGGCTACAGTCTCCAGATCAAGCAAATCGACGTTGATGGAGATAGGGCTTTGATTGAATTCGATAAAGATGGAAAATATGTAGATGACGATATCATTTTAACTGAGCCCAATGAGCATTATTGGACTTGTTTACGTGACGATATTCAAGGCGAAGACAATATTCCTGTCCTGAAAGTCTATGTTAGCAAAGTCTATCAGGACGGGAAAGACAGTATTGTTCAGATTGACGGGATCTGGCTAATTGATTATGCAAATGCCAGAACTCTTAAAATCGGGGATGAAATCGGGGAATCCACGCTTGAAAAAATAGTTAGCGGGACAAACTCATCTAACCTGGGAAGTCTTGCTTTCAAGAAAACTCAAGCTGCTGATTCTTCTTCACTTATCTCCAAAGAGGAAACGGGTGTATCCACTAACAAGAATACAGGCCTATCCACTCCATGGCATTTGGACTTCTTGAATTTTATCACAAGCAAATTTCAATGAAGAATAACTCAGTTCTACAAAAGCATCAAATGCCACGTTCTAATGAAAAATCCACAGACAATTTCCAGCTTTGTAGAAATCCTCTTTAAATAGACAGAAACGGATCGCCTTAAATTATCGAAAATTCAGTCCATATCTCAGTCACAGGTATATTAAGACTGCTCCATGAAAATTTCTACAGAGCCCAATTTCTTTACTTCATGTTTTTATTGGTCTAGCAATAAAATTTGGGTCTTGTCGAAAGACATTATATTGTTTTCCTAGTTTTTGATCGATAACGGTCAACGATTAGTGGAAACTATGCTAGATTTTGAAGATCCAATAAACTACTAAAAAACTGAGTATAGTTAATTCACCCTGGACGAATTAAAGTCCAGAGGACGGCTTAATGACCTGCAAGTAGCAGGAACAAGGAGGAACAGTAAAATGAAAAAATATAAAGTAATTGCACTGGTTGCTCTTACTCTATTAATTTCAATAACACTAAACACCGGAGGTGCAACAGACAATAATTGCAGTAAAGATACTATTTGTAATGTTGTCAGCACCCATTATAAATGCAGTAGTTGGTCTAACGAACAATATCCAGTAATTGATTTATTTGGGGAGAAAAATGTTCCATTGCTTGCTAACCACTGTAATATCTGGAATGCACATATTAACAAGCTTACCAGGTTGATTCTTGACAGTAACGAAACTTATACCCTCAAAGAGGGCGAAAAGCTCGACCTTGGTCAGGGATATGCTCTTGAAGTCAAGCAGATTGACATTGATGGAATGAAGGTTTGGCTTGAATTTACCAGGAATGGGAAATATATTGCTGATCAAATTGTCTCGGTTAATACTGATAGCAACAAGACATGGACTGTTGCCCTTGACAATATTCAGGGTGAAAACAATATTGTTGTCATGAAAATTTATGTCAATCAGCTATTTGCGGGGGCAGTAGACAATATCGTTCAGATTGAAGGTATCTGGCTAATTGACTATGCAAATGCCAGAACTCTTAACATTGGAGATGAAATCGGAGGATTCACACTTCAGCAAATCATCAATGGAACAAATTCGTCTAATCTGGGAAGCCTTATTTTCAAAAATGCTACGAAATCTCCTGTAAGTTGTAATGTTGTCAGTACCAGCTATAAATGCAGTAGTTGGTCTAATGAACGATACCCAGTAATTGATTTGTTTGGGGAGACGAATGTTCCCTTGCTAGCCAATAATGATTCAATCTGGCAATCACATGTTGACAAGCTTGCCAGATTAATGGTTGATAGTAATGAGACTTACACTCTCAAAAACGGCGAAAAATTTGACTTTGGAAATGGTTACGCTCTCAAAGTCAGACAGATCGATATTGATAGTGAGAAAGTCTGGCTAGAATTCACTAAAGACGGACAACACATAGCAGATCAAAATCTCTCCGTTAATACTAGTGATGAAAACAAGACATGGACTGTTACTCTTGACAACGTTCAGGGTGAAAATAATATTGTTGTCATGAAAGTCCACGTCAAACAGTTATTCGTAGGTGTGGAAAACTGCATCGTTTTTATCGACGGGATCTGGCTGATTGATTATGCAAATGCCAGAACTCTTAACATTGGAGATGAAATCGGAGGACTCACACTTCAGCAAATCATCAATGGAACAAATTCGTCTAACCTTGGAAGCCTTATTTTCAAAAATGCTACGGAATCTCCTGTAAACTGTAATGTTGTCAGTACCAGTTATGAGTGTAATAGCTGGTCTAATGAGCAATACCCCTTAATCAATTTGCTTGGAGATAAGAATGTTCCACTGTTTGTCGATTGCGATCCAATCTGGAAATGTCATGTTGACAAGCTTGCTAGGCTCGTTCTTGACAGCGGTGACAAATTCACCCTGAAGGCCGGCAGTAAACTTGGTCTCGGCCAGGACTACAGTATCAAGGCCAAGCAGGTTGACGTTGCCGGTAAGAAGGTTTGGCTTGAATTCTATAAAAATGGAAAATATGTAGATGATACTATCCTTTCAACTGGTGAGAATTGGACTTGCTACCTTGACAAAATTCAAGGTGAAGACAATGTTCCTGTCCTGAAAGTCCATGTTAGTAACGTCTATCAAAGTGGAAACAACAGTGTTGTCCAGATTGACGGGATCTGGCTGATTGACTATTCAAATGTCAGAACCCTCAAAATTGGGGATAAAATCGGAGGATTCACACTTGAAAAAATCGTTAGTGGAGTAAATAAATCTAACCTAGGAAGCCTTGTTTTCAGAAAAATCTCAAATAGCTAACTACCTGCACCACCCACCCTAAAAACAAACATTACCCACCTTAAAAAACAAACATTACCCACCCTAAAAACAAACATTACCCATCTTAAAAAACAAACATTACCCACCTTAAAAAACAAACATTACCCACCTTAAAGACGAATTAATGTATTGATTCCAGAACTAGTCCATCATTGAAAAAATTCATTGTTAATGAATAAATTTAAAATTTCAAGTCCGTGAAGGTGTTTTGGAATCGATACACTGAAAAACATCATAAAGAGTTACATCCTGAGTTCCCAAGTTTCAAGATCTCAATCGAATTTCATAAGTCTAATAGTCAGATGATTTGATTCTAAAGTTAGAGCCTGAAGTTTATTTGCTTAAAAATTAGCATAATTCGATATCATGAGAAGTTTATGCGTTTATAAAAGTGGAACTCAGGTTATAGCAGAAGAAGATATGTATATTCATTAAACTGCAGAAATTAATTGTTAATGTTAAGTCACATCACTATCGTTAGACAAACGCTGAGCGGGGAAAATGATGAAAAGTAAAGTTATATCAATGATACCGATTTCCACTTTTTCGTTTTCATCCTCATCTATTGAAATATCTAATAAAGCACGCAGGGGATGTAACATCTTAAAAGCTTTTGAAATAGCGGCACTTACGGTTTTAACACTGGTGAGTGTCGCAGGTGCATCACCATTCGCATATATTGCAAACTTAGAGAGTAACAGTGTTTCTGTAATTGACACTGCTACAGATACTGTTACAGCTACGGTGAATGTGGGAATCGAGCCCTCAGGAGCTGCAGTCAGTCCGGACGGAACAAGAGTATATGTGACAAACTGTATGAGCAACAGTGTCTCTGTAATTGACGCAGTCAAAAATCAGGTAATAGACACAGTATACGTAGGAAGCTATCCCTGGGGGGTTGCAGTCAGTCCAGATGGAACAAAGGTGTATGTTGCGAACACTGCAAGCAACACTATCTCTGTAATTGACACGGCAACAAACAATGTTACAGCCACAGTAAAAGTAGGAAACTTGCCTTACAAAATTGCAGTGTCTCCGGACGGAAAAAAGGTATATGCTGTGACCTCCGGCATTCCTCCTGACTACCAGGGTAATGTTTCTGTAATTGACACAGCAACAAACAATGTTACAGCGACAGTAAATGTGGAAAAAAATCCACATGGAATTGCAGTCAGTCCGGATGGAACAAAGGTGTATGTTGTTAACTCCAATAGTTATCCTTACTACAAAGGTACTGTTTCTGTAATTGACACGGCAACAAATAATGTTAAAGCCACAGTAAATGTGGGAAACTTGCCACATGAAATTGCAGTCAGTCCTAATGGAACGAGAGCATACGTAGCGATAGATATACCTGGTGGATATTCAGGTAAAGGTAATATTGATGCAACTTCACATACAGGTGCTGTTGATGTTATTGACACAACCAAAAACGAGGTTATAGCCAGAGTAAGTGTAGGAAATTACCCTTACGAAGTTGCAGTCACCCCAGATGGAAATGAGGTTTATGTAGTGAACTATGGGAGCAACACTACTTCTATAATTGACACAGCCACAAACAAAGTTAATACTACGGTGCCCGTAGGAAGATCCCCTACTGCTGTGGGGATTGGTCCGGTAATAAAATCCAGTTCTACTATTGGATTAAATGGTACTTCTTTCTTAAACCCTGTATATCAAACCGAAAACCAGACAAATGATACCAGGATGACAGCAAATGGAGGAACAGCGGATAAGCAGAAAAGAGAATCTGTCCCTACTCAAGCATCAATTCCTTTTCTAAACTCTATTTGGGTACTTGTAGCAGTATTAGGGGCAGTTGCATTTGTTAAAAAGAAGAATTAATGACGCGATTATGTTGATACATCTTGATTTAACCCAGCAATTCTAAGCAAGGAGGATTTGACTTTTCTCTCTTGCTTTTCAATCATTCTTAAATTAAACTTAAAAAATATTTTTATACTTATAAAATCGGGTCATTTGCTATATCGTGCTTCCAACTTTCGGAAATTGAACCAAAACTTTTTAGAAAATTTTTCTAGCTGAAAGCCTGCTTAGAGGAATCTTTCGACATGATTCGAGTATAAATGGAAGTGATTGATACATTTGAAAATTTATTCCATTAATTTTCAGAAGAAATGCATAATCAGACAACATCAAGTAATTTTTGTAACAAAGTTATTTATAAATAAACAAGCTTGGATGGGATTCTAAATGTTAAAAAGTATATTAATTACGATGTTATTATTACTTTCTACAGGTATAGCATTCACAAGCCCGGTATCAGAAGATCAAAATTCTAATGTTACACAGCTTAACAATACACAGTTTAACAATACACAGCTTAACAATACACAGCTTAACAATACACAGCTTAACAATACACAGCTTAAAGTTATGCAGTTTGAAGAAATTCTTCCTAAAGAAGAAGGATTCTCAGTAAGTTATGCATCATGGAGCCCTGATGGACAATACCTGCTGATAACCTCTTCCAAATCGATTTCTCTTTCACATAGTATTCACAGGCACTATCTCTTAGACACGAAATCCCGTACATTGGGTGAAATCGATTATGGAGTAAAAGAGTTTAACAGTTATTCCATACCCGGGGCAGAGTGGTCTCCATCTGGGGACAAGATCTATTTTGGAGTTTCAAAGGTTGAACGAACAAACACTGGCTATTGTTTTGTTATTTGCAATCCCGATGGTACGAATTTAAAATGTATAGGCACCAACTACACGGACCTTTCAAGCATATTAGAAAACATTGGGAATATTGGTTTTCAGAGAAAGCTTAAATGGAGTCCTGATTCCAGTAAAATCACGTTTGAATGGGAAAACCCAGAAAACCATTCTACTAAAGTGTATACTGCAAGCAGAAATGGTACAAATGCCCGTGAACTTTCTTCAGCTACATATCCACAGCCTGTCTGGTATGATTCTGACAAAATCTTCATTACTACAGATGAAGGATCTGTAGATCTTATCAACGAGAGTGGGGATTTAATTCAGACTTTCCAGCCGGAAGATAATGATGAAAAATACTGTGCTTTTTCACTCAGTCCTGACAGGAAAAAAATACTCCTGGTTTCTGGACTGCCAGGAAGCTTCGATTTGCAGACCTATATATCTAACACTGACGGTTCGGAATTGAAAGGAAAAATTTCCTATTACGATGGTACCGAACAACGTATCTTGACAAAAGAATACTGGCAGCCAAACGGTTCATGTCTTCTGGTAAATCAAAATGGTAATCTCTATCTCGTAGAGGGAAACGAAAATAAAAAGTCTCTTTTGTATAAGGGTAATGCCAGCGAACCTCAATGGGTTCCTGATGGAAAGAAAATATTATTCGTTGAAGGTAAAAATAAACTATATTCAATCAATGTCGATGGAACTAACCTGACCTTCATAACCAGTTTCGGACTTACATCCTCTTATTTCTGGGATTTATTCTGTGACCCTCTCGACGAAGCTAAAAAATTTTCGATAAGCCCGTCTGGAGATCTTATAGTGTTCACATCTGCCCTTTACCCTGATACCGGAAAGATAATTGAAAATGAGCCGGGCCCTTCAAAATGTAAGAACATTGCAGCTCCTTTATTTGTTGTCAACTCTGATGGTTCTAACCTTACTCAGATAACGCCTACAATAAAAGGTAGACATGACATCTTAAGAGAGTGGAGTCCCAATGGAGAACGGCTTACTATAAGGTCTATTATATTTTCTTCAGAGAGTGACTGGGAGTATAAAGAAAGTTCTCTTGTAGAATTTAATGCGACGAACTCTTCTTCTATCTGGAAAAATATGCCTGTGAAGGAAATTATAGAGAGTGAAGAGTCCGGCACTGTTGATAATGTCCAGAGCAATAAATCCAGCTCTATAAATACCTCACAGGTTACTGAGAATGAGGAAAAAAGCAAGTAATCTACTTGCTTTTTCTTCTTACATTTTTTGCCTGTACTTGGATGAACTGACAAGAGGTGTCGGTTCCTGGAGTATAGATAAATAGGGATCTTATAACAGATTTGAACCTGTGCAAAAAAATAACTTTTTCCGGTATCACCTATGAGGATTCTCAGGAGATTACTCAGCTTAAATTACTCAGCTTAATCTTCAACAAGTTCGATGGCATCTTCAGGGCAGGCTTCCACACACTGGTTGCACTCGATGCAATTTTCCGGGCGGGCTACAACTGCCTTTTTCACTCTCTCAATTTCCTCTATATCAAAAACGTCTGCGGGGCAAACTTCGTAGCAGGCAAGAGCTCCGGTACACTTTTTATAGTCGATTACTGGGTGCATTTTTTCCCTCCACCGTATTCTTTCCATATTAAAAGTTCAATTTGCAGCGCGAATACTAATATCAATAACGATTTTGTTATTTCGCCCTTTTACTGAATTTCAAGTTTACAATTTCTTTACTGTATTTCAATGTCTACGGTCTCTTTTATTGAATTTCAATGTCTACGGTCTCTTTTATTGAATTTCAAGTTTACAATTTCTTTACTGAATTTCAATGTCTACAGTCTCTGAAGTTTCCCTGTAAGGCACTACGACAAATAGTTTTCCATCGCAATATCTAGCAACTGCTTTTTGAGGAACAACCCCGCAGCAGAATGCATAAGTCCCGGCATATTCGACCCCGGTCTCTTCTCTTTTCGCTCTTACGAAAAAGCCTTCTTCAACCATCTTTAATTCGATATTCTCTTTCTTTACTCCAGGCAGATTGATCTGGATTTCAAGGTTTCCCTTGTCATCAGAACACGAAACTACATCAGGAGACATTTTCACCATAGCCATACTACCCCTCCCAAATTTTTTTTCTCCGGCAAACTACATAAAAAAACTAACTTTGTTCATATCTCGGGGAGTTTAGTGTAAGGCGTTAAGGCATCTGTATTCAGAATCTCATTCTGGAATATAGATGCTTTGACATCAGATATTTGAATATTAGATGTTACGGCACAAAATTTGAATCTTAAATGCTATGATACTGGATATCAGAATCTTAAATTTACGATATTAGATGCCGATTTTTTATTCAAATCCTTGTTTCTAACCGCCGCACAAACCCCATTACTAGAGTAAAAATCTCGATATTTATAATTTGTGAATCGATATATCGATTCACAGATCGTTTCAGACTGTGTTTTTCAGAGTGTTATTCTAATTTTTGAAGGATAAAAAAGACGTAGAAAAGCTTTATTGCAGGATTTTTGAAGTAAATATCTCTTAATTGACAATTTTCGAGCTAGTATGTTTTTTCTACTCTTTTTGCAAGGTTTTGGACGTTAACCGGAATGTTCAGCTCCATAGCTCACGGTTTTTGTCAATGAAAGCACGCTGGACCTCTTTTTTTGAGGAGGTATAAATCAGGGCTGCGGGATGGTAAAGTTTCAGGATTGTTCTTCCTTCGTGTTCCACAGGGACTCCCCATTCGAGTTTTTTTCCGGGGCAAAAGGACTTCTCAGCTGTATTGCCAAGAAGAATTATGATTTTCGGGTTAAGTAGGATTATCTGAGAAAGCAGGAAGGGCTTACAGCACTCTATCTCGTTTGTACTGGGTCTTCGGTTTTCGGGTGGATGGCATTTGACAGTATTTGTTACCATCCAGTCTTCTTCGGAAAGCCCCATGTACTCGATCATTTTATCCAGTTTTTTTCCTGCCCTGCCATAGAAAGGAATCCCGGTTTCATTTTCGCTTTTTCCGGGGGCTTCTCCTATGAAGAAAACTTTCGGATTACATGACCCTTTTCCTATGACTCTTTTGATTGCACTTTTATGGAGGGGGCATCGGGTGCATTTAATTATCTCCTTTGCAACAGTTTCGTATCCGGCTTCCACCATCATTCTTATTCTTTCTTCAAAATCTCTACGGTTATCCTTTTCATATGTCGTCGCCTTCTACCTCCTTTAATATTTTTTTCTGTAATCCAATATATTATTAAATTGTGGCCAGTTTTTAATTCTGGCTTTTATATAAAATTTGTAATCCATTTCATGAGACCTGCACACAAACAAACTTATTTATGGAAAAAATTCCATGACAAACATAACCATTATTCAATAATAAAAAAATTCTCTAAAATTTGCTGTTAAATTTTATTTTCTAATATATATAAAAATCTCATTCACAAAGGTGCGCTGAGGTATGACTTCTAGAGACTTTCTTACAATCGATGATTTTGACACACGCGGAAAGACAATTCTTGTAAGGGTTGACCTAAACTCCCCTATGGATCCACAGGGTAATATTCTGGATGATATGCGGATCCGAAGCCATATTGCCACCTTGAAGGATCTTGAGGATGCAAAAGTTGTTTTGCTTGCACACCAGAGCAGGCCCGGAAAAAAAGACTTTACTACAATGAAGCCTCATGCTAATTTGATGTCCAAATATCTGGGAAAGCAGGTTCTTTATGTAGATGATATCTTCGGAACTTACGCAAAGACCAGAATTGCTTCTATGGAAAACGGAGATGTCATCCTGCTTGAAAATGTAAGGTTCTATTCCGAAGAAAGCATCGAAAGAACTCCAGCAGAACAGGCAAAAACCTATCCGGTTAAAAAACTGGCACCTTTTGTGGATATCTTTCTTAATGACGCTTTTGCTGTATCTCACAGGTCTCAACTTTCCGTAGTCGGATTTACAGAAGTTCTTCCGACCGGAGCCGGAAGGGTCATGGAAAAGGAGCTCACATCTCTGGATCGAGGGATCAAAGGAGGGGAGCGACCAACTATTTTTGTGCTCGGAGGGGCAAAAGTTGATGATTCACTTCATGTGGCTGAAAATGTGCTTTCAAATGGAGGAGCTGACCGGGTACTCCTGACCGGAGTAGTAGCAAATGTGGCACTTGCGGCATCCGGTATAGATATTGGGAAAGTGAATATGGACTTCATCAAATCCCAGGGTTACGAAGACCAGATCGAAAAAGCAAAAGGTATACTTGCGAAATTCAAAGATAAAGTTGGCCTTCCCAGGGACGTGGCTTTAAACGATAATAAGAAGCGGGTCGAATTGCCTGTATCGGAACTTAATTCTAATTCTCTTCCTATAAACGATATCGGGCTTGAGACCATTGTGGACTTTACCAGTGAAATCGCAAGTGCAAAAACTGTTATCTTAAACGGCCCTGCAGGGATTTCCGAAGTTACTGAGTTTGCTCTTGGAACGCACGAGATTATAAAAGCTGCTACTAAGTCCGAGTTTTCAATTATTGGCGGTGGACATATTTCGGCAGAAGTCGAGCATCTCGGGCTTGCACACCGTTTCTCTCACATCAGTACAGGTGGCGGGGCATTAATTGATTATCTCTCAGGAGTAAAGCTGCCTGGTGTAGAGGCTCTGAAGGCTGCAGCTAAGAGATATGAGGAAGCTAAGAAAATCTAATCCTTCTGTTTCCTGCAAGTTCTGACATCTGTGAAAATAAGCTTTCTATTGGGAGTTCCTTTCTTGGAATTCCTTTCTTGGAATTCCTTTCTTTGAGTTTTCTTCTTTGAGTTCTCTTCTTTGAGTTCTCTTCTTTGAGTTCTCTTCTTTGAGTTCCCTTCTAGAAATTTCCTTCTAGAAATTTCCTTCTGCCAGACTTTCTGGCTTTTCTTTTTTAAAACAGTTCTTTTCATCTTCCGGCTTCTTTAAAGTGAAGTTCCGAAAATATACTTTTACCATCTTCGATGAACATAATGTTATACTAGCTTCCACGTAAGTATTATCATACTAATAACTTAGGTAAATGTATAGCTGGTATTTGCAGCTAGTACTGGTAATGCTGGTAATATTTGCAGGTAGTATTGGTAATGGTGGAATATTTATTAAGAGAGTTACAGGCAAAAATTCAATTAAAATTGAGGTGTTGGTTCAAATATGCTTACAGACGTTGAGGGTAGGGCTGCAGTCAAACTTGCAAGGAAATCAATCGAATTGTTCCTCTCGGAAGAAAGGCTTCCGGAATCTCAGGAACTGGATTTTGAGTTTTCGCCGGTTTTCGGAGAGAAAAGGGGGGTTTTTGTCACACTTACTGAAAGCGGACTTCTGAGGGGCTGTATAGGACATCCGTTCCCTGATTCGAAACTTGAGGACGCAATTATGGATTCTGCAATTTCTGCGGCAACTCGGGACCCACGTTTTCCTCCGGTGAGAGAAGATGAGCTTGATAAGATAGTTGTTGAGGTAACAATTCTTACCCAGCCTGAAAAGATTAATGCTCCTGCAGAAGAGCTTCCTGAGCACATAGAAATCGGAAAGCATGGACTTATTGTAAAGCAGGGCTACTGTCAGGGACTTTTGCTTCCTCAGGTCGCCCCTGAGTATAATATGGATTCTATCGAGTTTCTGAGCCATACCTGCCTGAAAGCCGGCCTTTTGCCTGACGCTTGGCTCAAAGGAGCCGAAGTCTCCTGTTTTGAAGGGCAGATTTTCAAGGAAAAAGAACCATGTGGCGAGGTCATTGGGGAATAATCCTTCAGGTGAATGAGGACTCTTGCGGCTTTCTTGATTTCTTAAAACGTTTTAGAATAATTCTTACACAGGTTTTCAGAGCTTTATGAGTCCGAAAATAATATGTTCCGAAACTAAAACATGAATAGTGCAATTAAATTTTTTGGGAAAGAATATACAGGAAGCAAATAATTAGAAAATTAGTAAATAGGAAGTAAATAACCAGAAAATTAGTAAATAGGAAGTAAATACTCAGAAAATTAATAAATAGGAAGTAAATACTCAGAAAATTAATAAATAGGAAGTAAATAATCAAACAATTAGTAAATAGGGAGCAAATAATCAGACAATTAATAAATAGGGGGTAAATATAGGGGGTAAATATAGGAGGTAAATATAGGAGGTAAATATAGGAGGTAAATATAGGGGGTAAATATAGGAGGTAAATAAACAATATATCGAATTTCCGTTTTATTGCGGGCAGCCTGCAGGCTTTCAGAGTCTTATTCCTGAGTCTGTCCGCATGTGATTTATAGAGATTGAGAGTTTTAGGCTGAAATCAAGTTGAAATTCAACTTATTCGGATTGTGGTAGATTGTGGTATCGGTATTGTGATACGTTGTTTGAGTATTTTTATCCTGAGTGCTGGTTTATTCAATCTCGATTTTCTTTCCAGTTACAGGTTTTGTTTTCGGTAGAGTGACAGTTAAGACGCCGTTTTTGAGCTGCGCAGTTGCTCCTTCTTCATTTACGCCGTCGGGAAGAGGAATCTCGCGGTAATAGCGCATGAAAGACCGTTCTTTTCTGAGGTAACCTTCTTTTTCAGCTTCTTCTTCATTTCCTTTCCCTGCACTGATTACCAGAACATTATCCTTTAGATTGAGTTCAACATCTTCCCTGTCAACCCCGGGAAGGTCGGTTGTCACAACTACCTTATCGTCTTCTTCCATTACATCAGTTAGTGGAGAGAAGGCTTCGTTTCCGAACCGGCTTTCCAGTGCAGGAAAAGTCCTGAACATATGTTCCATATAGTTCTGCATTCTTCTGATCTCATCAAATGGGTCCCAGCTATACATGTCACGGTCTGTTCTTTTCATTGGAAATTTCATTGCAGATTCCTCGTTACTCAATTCCAGGCTTCCTTGATCGCAAGCTTTCCCAATTTCAGACTTTCCCGATTTCAGGATTGCTTTTCTTTCAGTTTTCCTGGGTTTTATTTTTCTTCACAGTTTTTGATCTGTAAATTAGTCCAACACAGTTATTATCCATCTCTCCGGAGAACAGCCTGGATGGCGGGAAAGAAATAACGGCGGAGGTCCGTTTTTATCTCACCCGTTTTTTACAGGCACGATGATGAGAGTTCAAGACTCTCACATTTCTTTAGGAGGTAGGAACAAGTCTGTTTTTTGAAGGTGTTACATGTTCGCCTTCGGTCTGTTCGCAGATATCTATTATGTAACTGAGGGGTAGGCGCTTACAGTCCTTGTTTAATTGTTCTGTAAGGGTAGTATTGTTCTCAAGTTACTACCCTATAGATAGTAATCTTAGTATTTATAATTTTCGCATATTCCGGTTTTAATAGTTATAAAATCAGGAATATTTCAGGAAAAATTGCAAAATTTTCGGGCAAAAATGATTCTAAAGCAAAACAAAAAATATTCTAAAGCAAAAGTGACTGGAAAATTTCTTAGTTCAATGTATATTGAAATCTAACTAGGTGACAATTTTCACCAGAAAATCTCTATTTTAGCCGTCTTTAATGTGTCTTGTCACGCTCGACGAAGGAGAGCGGTCATTCCGTGAAATTACAAAAAGAATATCATTATAATAATAGTCACAGAAATAGGCACAAAAGAAAAAATGAGATTAAAATCCTTTATTCAAGGAATTCATTGATTCCAGCCGCACGTGACACTAAATTTTTGATTAGCTGCATATCCTCAACTATGAGAATTCTATTAAGATTATTTTGATTTAACTTTGGCTGAACTGAACCGGTTAGGTACTTTGATACATAACTGTGTTAATGAAATAATACAAGAATTTCAAATCGTTTTTTTCGTTATTAGATATTATGTGAGCATGGTTATTTACCCAAAATTTTCCTTTTGCAATAGTTGCTATTTTTTCCTTGTGAGATTTTAGATTTTCATCGTCTTCCGCTACAAGCAAGTAAGTTCCATCAAAAATATAATCATTTATGTGATCTATGATTCCTTGAGCACCGTAATAAGGATAAATTCCCTTCATTTTTTCTCTTTCTTTTGCTGATAAAGGCACTCTTTTATTGTCAAGATTGACTGAAATTTCTCCTAACTCTCTTTGACTTTCCACTCTTCAGGAATCATCCCAATCTCGGTTTCTTTGAATTTTGTTTCAGAGGCCAATTGCTCTTCTCCATATTATTTTTGTTGAGCTGATCCTAAGATAGTGTTACCGGGAATGAATTGACTGTGATACCTTTTAATTTGAAAATAAATCGGTTTTGGATGAGCTCTATTATTAAATAAGTTTAATTTTTAAAAATTTTTGTTAATTCAAAAACAAAAAATAAAGTCCAATTATAATTATGAATACAATAGCAAATACAAGGTAAGTATTTTCCCACATTTTTTTATACAGAGGCAACGATGCATAGTAATTATTGAAAGTTTCGAGTTCCTCATTTGACTCAAAATATTTTTTAGCGCCAAAAAAACTTTTAGTTATCGAGCAATTGGTGCAAATCCTTGCTTTTTTAAGTCTTGTTACTTTAAGGTGTTTTTTACAAATGATAGACCCACAATATGTGCAATACCATCTATTTTTCTCAATTTTATGATTGCAGATTTGACAAACTTTTGTATCGTTTCTTAATGTAATAAAGTCTCCAGCCGATTCTAAAAATGATACAATATAGTTTTTTTGTTTAGCTTTGATGTTTAAAGTCCATTCAGGATAATACAATGATCTACAGTCATGGATAGTAATATCTTTGGGTCTTGGAGTACATTTTTTGTTGTAAGTAACATTATTTTTTCCTTTATAAGTAACGTTTTTTGTGCGTGAATTAATGATTTCTGAAATTGCTTGATTTTTCAACTCATTTTCATTTTTTTGAAAATCTAATTTATCTTGTAAACAACTGCCATTTGTAATTTCTTTTTCATTGTTTATATCATTTAAAAGAAAATTCTCAAGTTCGTTTTTCAATTCATTGCCGGTTCTACCATCAATTATTAACTGTTCGTTTCCTGATTCTTCATGTATAACTCCTACAGAGGTGGCACATTGAGAATCTATATTATAATTGATGTAATAAATTGGATGAAATGTGGTTTTTAAACCTTCAACTGAAACTTGATCTTTGTTTATATTATTAACATTGTTAAAGTTAGACTCTAAAGTGTTTGTTTTAATAAATGATTCTGAAGAATAAGATACGCTTTTATTACTGATTGCTTCTATAACACCATTTTTTAAATTTACACCTAAATCACATGCAATTTCTTTTAATTTCTTACCATCAATTAGTTCTAATACCAAATTGTTTGATTGTTTGTTTACTTTTTCTACATAATCAACAGCAGTATCAGTAAAAGTACTGGAAGATACAATATACCCTTTTTTCTTGCCAGAGTATTCTAAGGTAGATACAGCAGAATGTAATTTTTGAACTACAGGTCTTCCTATCCCAGTTTTATGATGCTTACACTCCACTACAGCTTTAATAATTTCTCCAGAAGGAGAAACTTCATCCATTATGATATCTTTTCCACCGTCGTTTGTACGTGGTGTGACTACTACGTTTTTAAATCCCTTCTTCCTAAAGATATCTGCTACAAGTTCTTCAAATTCAAAACCATTTATATTCTTAAGTATAAGTTCTTGATTCATTCTCTCATCTTAGACTATATTTAGTAAGGCTCTCTGTCAATAGGGGTACACAAGTTCAATATAAATTATAAATAAATATCTTATGTTACAAATTTAATCAACTTGTAAAGACCTTTTGCATTTCGTATCTAGCAGGCTGGCGTTTAGTTCTGCTGTTTCTTCTTTTATGATATTATCGGAAAGGCCGCTCTCCTTCGTCGAGCGTGACAAGAACGACCCAATAAGGTAATACGGTTGTACGGGTCAGAATTTCATTTCTCAAGAATTTCCCAGTGGCCGCCTTTAGTAGGGCCTACCCTTTTGAGAATTTTCTCATCCTTCAAGTTTTTAATTTGCCATTCGACGCCTTTGTCAGTAATATCCAATTTTTCGGTCAGTTCTTTTGTAGTTATAGAAGGATTTTCTTTAATCAGGAAAATGATTTTCTCCCTAGTTTTCT
>NZ_LZPK01000103.1:0-3905 GCF_001729375.1 Methanosarcina sp. A14
TTAACTGGTTGTTAAGTTGTGCCCTTAACTGGTTGTTAAGTTGTACCCTTAACTGGTTGTTAAGTTGTACCCTTAACTGATTGTTGTCCGGCTGTTGCAGGTCTGGGGGTTGGGGCAGTCGATGAATAGCACTGCAAAGTTATTGAAAATATGCAAGGGGATTGAAGAATTCAGGATGCAAAGCTCCGAGTTTCGCTTGAAAGCCGGCTCCTGGGTCTTAAGGAGGCATAGTAATGAGTAGAACTGCACCGAAAACGTATATCACATCCGGGCATAGTGCCTGTCCGGGTTGTTGTGATGCTTTTGCTGCAAAATTTACACTTATGGGAGCAGGCCCTGACAGCATTGTTGTTAACCCTACTGGCTGCCTGGAAGTTACAAGTACGCCTTTTCCGCTGTCTTCATGGCAGGTTCCCTGGATCCACTCCCTCTTTGAAAACGGGGCTGCAGTAGCTTCAGGGATCGAAGCTGGCTTAAAAGCCCTTGGCAAAAAGAAAGATACTAAGATTATAGTTATTGCAGGCGATGGCGCTACTATGGATATAGGCTTCGGAGCTATTTCAGGTGCGTTTGAGCGGGGCCACGATTTTACCTACGTCTGTATGGACAACGAAGCGTATATGAACACTGGAGTCCAGCGCAGCAGTGGAACGCCCTATGATGCAAGCACAACGACCACTCCACCCGGGAAATTCTCCTTTGGAAACCCGCGCCCTAAGAAGAATATGCCTGCCATTATGGCAGCTCATGGCTCTCCATATGTGGCTACGACTTCCATAGGTTTCCCAAGAGACATGATTCGTAAGGTCAAGAAAGCAACTGAAGTCATGGGTCCCACCTACATCCATGCCCATGCTCCGTGTACAACAGGCTGGGGCTTTGATACCTCAAAGACCCTGGAGATTGCTAAACTTGCAGTTGAAACCTGTCTCTGGCCCATGTATGAGATGGAAAACGGGGAAATTACCCAGGTCAGGAAAATTAAGAACCCAAGGCCAGTCGAAGAATATCTGAGAGTCCAGAAAAGGTTCAAACACCTGTTCACCATGGTAGGCGGTGAAGACGAAATAAAGAAGATTCAGGCCATGGCAGACTGGAATATAAAACATTTCGGGCTTCAGTGAAGAATGAAGTTCCAGTATCCTGAATTTTTATTTTGAATCCACCCAGAGCGCCCTCATCGTTTCCCTTATTGCTTCTATCTTTTTTATATTAGCTTCATCATTTATGATATCGAGTTCATTGAAGGATTCAAGGGCTATCTTAGCTGCAATTGAAGCATCGTTCAGATATCTGTTTCCTGAATTGCTCACAATGGTCTGGAGGGCAGAGGCTGCCTGGAGAATCGCACTTTCCATGTTTTCATCCTCAGCTTTTTTTCCAACTTCTTCAATAGAGCTTGCGATATTTATTACCGTATTCTGGAGATTTTCATTCATGGCTGCGGCAGCCATTTCCTGAAGCATAAGCTCTATTCCCACTGCAGCTTCTTCAAGGTTCTTCTGAGCCGTAAGTTTTCCAATATCCCCAAGGCATGAGATACATATTGCCGCATTTTCCGAAAAATCTGGAACCTTCACCCCTGCAACCGCTTTTCCGATTTCTCCAAGTCCTATTATAACTGCTATAGTTTCTCTTTCCTTATTAAGGAGAGCTGCCGTATTCCCGCTTTTCCCGAGAACTGAAGCCGCTAGCTTGGCTACCATTTCCATCTGCTGTTTGGCAGCTATTTTTCCTATAGCTCCAAATGAAAGTAGAACTCGGACATCCATTTCCTGCATATTCTGCTCCATTGAGCATTGTAGCAGCTTTTCAAGGGCTTGAATAGCATTGACTGCGGCATTCTCCATTCCCTGGCGAGCAGCAGCCTTTCCTATTTCCTTTATGGAAACTACCGTTTTTTCAGCTTCTGGCTCTTTTCTCTCGTTCACATAGCCTATGCCGATTTCGGTCAGACAACTGAGAGCCTTGTTTACTCCTTCGTCAAACCTTTCTCTAACGGAATTTAAACCCAAGTTTACCATTTTGTCTTCTTTCTTTGAAAACATGGCATAAGACTCCTTTACAGTGGTTAGACCTTCTCATAAAAGACTTGCGAGAAGAGTTTCAGTACATATTATTCTCAAAAAGTATTTCATTTTTGTCAATTCCTACTCTACTTTATTTTTCTCACTTATTTTCCAGATACTCTTTATTTATGTTTTCCTGGATTCAAATATTTTCAGGTAATAGTGAGCTTTCAGACGGATTAATAAGTCATTAAACTGATAAACTCGTTAGATAAAATTGTTAAACTGGCTAGAAAAGGATCTTATTTCTCTTTATAAAGTATCCGTCAATTCGCTACCAGCAGGTTATAAAACATGCATTAAGAAGGCGATTTATCTGACGCAGGAAAGAAAAATTCAATCTCAACAATCCCAAGGCCAGACAGAAAAGGACTCATTCAGGTGTGAGCTTATAAGCTTTAATGAAGTCTTGCGGCTTTCCAGAATTCTTGCCCAAAAGGTCAAAGCTTCTGGCTATATGCCTGACCTGATTGTTGCTATAGGGAGAGGAGGCTATGTGCCTGGAAGGCTGGTTTCCGATTTTTTACTCTTCAATGACCTTACCTCAATGAAGATTGAACACTACTCAAGAGCTGCGGACATGCGGGAAGAAGCAAGGATAAAATTCCCTATTCCTGTGGATATAACAGGAAAAAAAATCTTGATTCTCGATGACGTAACCGATACAGGCGAGACACTTAATCTTGCAGTAGATTACGTTTTAAACCTTAATCCTGCATCTGTCAGGACTGCAGTGCTCCAGCATAAAATCTCCTCGAATTTCACGCCTGATTTTTATGCCCAGAAGGTTCTCAAATGGCGCTGGATCATTTACCCCTGGGCCAGGTATGAAGATCTGGCAGGGTTTGCAGAAAAAATTATTCAGAATAGGACCCTCGATCTCTCTCAAATTATAGCCGAGTTTAAGCACAGGTATGAACTGGATCTCAAGGAAACTGAACTTTTAAAAATTTTAAGCGATCTAACGGAAAGGGGTGAGCTTGAAAGCACAAAACAGGATAACAGAAAGCTATGGAGCATCAAGAAGTAGATACTTCATGAAAAGAGTTCTAATCAAAAAGATCTCGATAGAATTAACAGATCAATAGAATTAACAGATTAACAGAATTAACGGATCCATAGAACTCGTATAAAGGATAATTTCAGTTTAGTTTATTGCTGCTTATTCGTAAAAAGGAAAAAGAGAAGACTAAAGGGTATATAGCAAAATTTACAGAAGAAAGAAAAATAGCAGGTTAAAAGAGTTTTTTAACAAAAAAAAGAAGTCAATTGGACATGCCAAGGCAATTATTGCCTTGGCAAGGAAAATTGCAACGATAATATGGCATCTTATCGTAAACGATGAGATATACGAAGATAAAATTGGATATAAAAAAGGAGAAATTCAAAAGAGGAAGATTGTTGAGACCGAGATATTCTCAGTTGATGAACGAATAAAAATAATTAGTGAAATATTTGCAATAACGGAAAAAGGAGATGAAGAGAGCACGTGAGGAAGATTTTCTCATGTACTTTCATGCTAAATAATATACCTGATAACGATTTTCAATTCTCAAATTCGTCAGGAAAGCTAAGGATTTGCTTTATCAGAAAGGTTCACTTTTTAAATTTGATTAATTACTTCCGATTTATCCTTAGCCTTGACTTTTTAACTGATTGTCGGTTTTTCACTGATTTTTTGATTTAAGAGTTTCAATTAAAGAGATTCATTTATTTTCGGAGACTGTGATATATCCAAAACCGTTTGAAAGTTCAATACACGATACAGCAGCAAACGGCGCAAAAAGTTAAACATTGAGTAAGTTCCAATCTCATATTGGTATTGTGAAATAATCA
>NZ_LZPK01000104.1:0-3329 GCF_001729375.1 Methanosarcina sp. A14
CAGTACAGCTATAAACGTTAGAAGCCGCAATGAGAAAATTTATGTAGTCAATGTCGGTACACTTAGGTGGATTTATGTCCATAACTCCGTACGTTTTTAGAGAAACACTAAGCCATAAGTATATTTATAAAGATATCAAGTTTTCGGCATTTTAACTGCGTAAGTCCTATATAATTATTCTTTTCGGAATTTATCTTATTAACAGACATATATAGGCTTTCAAGCTTGATACATTCCTTGACTCCTTTACAAAGCTTTAATAGGCCTGCATTATTTTTACTCTCTCTTTACAAAGAAAAGTAAAAGATTTATGCTAAAAACCCATTTAACATTTCGTGAATTTTAGAAAGCTATGCAGTTTCTCACTTATTTTCTTTCTCATTATGGTCTCTCAGGGAAATGCAATCGCGGCCACAATTCACGGGACAGTTTATGAGTGGGATACTTTCAAGCCTCTTAATAACTCAGTTGTAGAAATCAATTCTACCCCGGAACAGAACGTTATTGCAACGGATTCGGAGTACTCTTTCAACCTCACCCCCGGAATCTATACAATAAATGCCAGCTATCTTGAAGGAAATAAGATAGTTTATATAGCTCAGGAAAAAGTTGAGATCTCAGGCGAAGGAGAGTATATACATGATCTCCTCCTTTTCCCGCCTTCTCATGAAGAGCTTCTGGACCAGGATAACTTTGAAGCCCCTTATCTGGATTATGAAGAGACAGAGCCCGTACCTCAGGCAAACTCTAACTATGCCGTTTTAGCTCCTGCCTTCCTGGTTCTTATAGTCCTGCTGCTAGCCCTGCTACTGGCAGCCTACCTTTTAGGAAAGAAGCATCAAAAATCGGCAAGGACTTCTTTTCCTGAAGAATGCCAAGAACCATATCTACCGAAGTGCCCCATAAAGAATGAAATATATTCTGAAGAAGTCGAAATCGATTCCTCCAAGAACATTATTGAAACTTCGGAACTGAGCTCTGAGCAGTTTGCTGAAAAATCCGAAGGAACATCCAATGACAAATATATACAGCAGAACAGGCTTACAGAAGAGGCTCAGAATATCTCGAGTTCTCCTGTCTATGAGAATGAACCTAATAAATCGAATTTAGAAATTAAGGAACATTCAAAGCTCAATCTTCCTGAGGATCTCAAAGAACTTCTAGAAATGATACGAGCTAGTGGAAACCGAATCACCCAGAGAGAACTGCGAAAAAAATCCCCCTACTCGGAGTCAAAAGTCAGTCTTATGCTCTCGGACCTTGAGGAACGCGGTCTAATTGAGAAATTCAAAAAAGGAAGAGGGAATATAATCCGTATTCCGGATATGCATATCTCCAAGCAGACCAAACATGAAAGCAAGAAGGAATAAGCAGATGCTGTACCCTAAAGTTTTTTTGTAGGATCATAAACAGTAAACTATATAACTGAATTCATTGACTAAGCAGCAGAAATGGTTAACAATAGAGTGTGCGGTATATTTGAGCACCCTTTTTATCTCTTATGCCCAGAATTGCTTACCGATATAAATGTCCTGATCGCAAACCTGAGTAATAAGGCCCTACTCCGCGTGGGAACGGATTTGAAACTCGGGTTATAAAATTCAGGTTCCAGAGGCTAGATGGCTAGATTAAAGCCGGATATCCTGATATACCACCTCAACCCTGACAGTAAGCTGTTTAATAATGCGTGAATGAACATTGTATAAGGGTAAAATTATTATTTAAATTATTATTTAAATCGCACAAGGGATTATTAAAAAATGTACGAGGGACAACATGCGAGTTTCCATGGACATTGAATTAAAAGATGTACCCGGGCAGATGCTTTTAGCCCTCCAGCCCCTTTCGGAATGTAAGGCTAACCTGATAACAGTAGTACATCACCACCAGAAGAGAACCCCACGAAAAACAGTACCTGTAAAGCTTGTACTTGAAACAAGGCCTGAAAGCATTGAGACAATAAAGGCTAAACTTGAAGAAAACGGGATTCGAGTTGTAAGAGTCGGTGAACACCGTTTCAGGGAAAGTATAAATGTAGTGCTCATAGGGCACGTGGTCCATACAGGGATCCAGGATACGATTGATGAGATTGACAGGACAGGGTTTGCTGAGGTTGTGGACCTTTCCCTCTCTATGCCAGGTATCAATATGCTCTCTTCAGCCCTCATAAAAATCGATGCTGTCGGTAAAGAGGATTTGCACAAGGCACTCGCCATTCTCAAAGAAGTCTCGGCAAAAAAAGACCTGCTTATGGTTCTTCCAATTGATATCCAGGCCTGAAAAATAGTTTTAGGAGATTTGAAAACATGAAAACAGTGTGCTGTTCCATTCTCGGGTTTGGTGCAATCGGACAGGGCGTGGCTGAAGTACTCCTTATGAAAAAAGAGTATCTGGAAAGTATCGGGCTGGAAGTAAAAGTAGTTGCTGTTGTGG
Source organism: Methanosarcina sp. A14 (assembly GCF_001729375.1). Classification (NCBI taxonomy): domain Archaea; kingdom Methanobacteriati; phylum Methanobacteriota; class Methanomicrobia; order Methanosarcinales; family Methanosarcinaceae; genus Methanosarcina; species Methanosarcina sp. A14. The sequence continues at coordinate 2,434 of NZ_LZPK01000104.1, forward strand.
ACTCAAAGGGCGCAACTGTTAATCCTAAAGGGGTGGATCTTGCCGACTGCCTTGTCAGGAAGAGGAGAGACAGGACGGTAGCTCTTGAAAATATCTCTGGAGTCGAGGTTATCCAATCCGTAGCTCATGATCTTGTAATCGAGACTACCCCGACGAATATACTAACTGGCGGGGCAGGTATGCAGAATATGTTTGCGGCCTTCAAGACCGGAAAAGATGTTATTACCTCCAATAAAGGGCCTCTTACCCTTAAGTACAAAGAACTCATGGAAGCCGCAAAGGCAGCAGGTTCTCATTTCAGGTTCGAAGCGACTGTCGGTGGGTCAATGCCTATTATCAACCTAGTAAACGAAGTGCTTGCAGGCAATAAGGTTAAAAGTATCAAAGGAATTCTAAATGGGACCTGTAATTATATCCTGACAAGAATGCTGGAGGAAAGGGCAAGTTACAATGACATTCTTGCCGAATCCATGCAGCTTGGTATTGCTGAAACCAACCCTACATATGATGTGGAAGGAATTGATACGGCTTGCAAACTCGTTATTCTTGCCAACGCAATTTTCGGACTTGATGCTACTTATAATGACGTTGAGGTTACGGGAATCACGAAAGTTACACCTGAAGCCCTTGAGATGGCTTATGAAAAAGGGCATGTGATCAAGCTTATAGGAGAAGTCAGCAGGGAAAGAATTCATGTAGCCCCCAGACTTGTACCTATCAACCATCCTCTTGCAGTCGGAGGGACGCTAAATGTGGCTTCGGTAGAAACCGAACTTGCGGGGGAAATTACGGTTACGGGTAAAGGTGCAGGCCCAATTGAAACTGCAAGTGCGATTCTCAGCGATCTGATCGCAATTTACGGAAATTGATAGGTTAAGAATTCAGGTTAGAATTCA
>NZ_LZPK01000105.1:0-18509 GCF_001729375.1 Methanosarcina sp. A14
TAACCGAAGACGCATGAAAAGGAATTCGTTTATTACTTAAAGTAATTGTCAGGCAGCCTGCGAAGTGCAGAGATTCTTCTTTTGCAGTATCAGAAGCTTTTTCGGATTATTGAGATAATTTAGTGATGTTATTATGAATTTCAGAATATTTTGGGCTGTCTGGATAAAAGACGCTCAATGTTGAATTTGTATTTTGTACTCTCCGAATGCCTTGATTATATGGAAAAATAATAGTGAGAACGTCGGAATGAATCCCTAATTTTCGAGAGTCATGCATATAATCATGACCATATTTCCACGAAACGTTTGTCAGCTGGATTGTGGCACTGTTAAGTCTTATATCCTTTATTTGCATTTCTGGAAATTTGAAAAATATTTCCTTCATTTTTGGCTCGAGATTTTTACTGCCAAAAAGGAATATATATGCCTTGGCAAATGGAGATAGATGATATTCAACATCAATTGTTGCATTTGTTCCACTAAACTCCATTACTATATTGTCAATATGGATATATTTTCCTTCCCTATATTGCTCAGAGTTCATTGCTGGAGATATTCTTGCAGCCAATAAAACGGCCGAAATAATAAGGGTAATTACAATTATTGGTTTTAAGTTCATAGTGACTCAGTTCCAGAATCTGGTAATAAAAATAAGTGTAACATCATTACATATTTATAATTTTATAATTGAGCCTATCCCATAACTCAAAACTGTTTCTCCGAATTGCCTCTGATTTCCCAGCATCATAATCACTATAAAGTAAATTAGTAAAGATTTTTGTCCTATTTTTGCACTTTTGGTGCCTGACTTTTTGGATAGCATCTATATTTTATCTGAGATTCATGCTATCTGTCAAATTCTATACCAAAAATTGATCAAAATCATAAAAATAGCCATCAAGAGAAAGAAAATCCTCTGTCAAATTGAATCATAATAAATGGGCAAAAATTTGTTGAAACAATATGACTTATTATAACGGATATGAAAACAATCTTTCAACATAAAAATCAAACTGTCGAACTCAGAATGAATAGACAAATTTGGCAAAAATGCTAGGGAATCTGTTTTTCAAGATCATTGCAACTTTTTAAAATAGTTCTCAGAGAACCTTTTAGGATTAAGGAAGCAAAAATAAGAGAAATCATTAGATTATGGGATTATGTCATTTTTCTCAATATTTTCTCAAATTAAATTTTCTTAAATTTTCTTTTGAGAGTTTAAAATATCTTTTTATATAAATTTGCCAATCTCTTCCTGTATTTTCTTTATTTCTCCCTTCAGGCTCTCTCATAAGCTTTATATTATGCAGAATAGTTACATCGTGTATTACTCCTTGCAATTTTCTTGCTTACTCCTCTCACATATAGGAAAGGTCAGGTCTTTTCAAAGATTCGGAAAAACACGGGTTCATTTTCCAGGCTGCTCTGAAAAACAATGTTTTTTCCGGCTGGAGGCCCGAAGAATTAATTAACAACAATAAAACATGATGTCGGTACAGATGGAAGAAAAACTTAACTTTAAACTCCTGGAACTACTTGAAGGCAAGCAGCTCTCAATCAGCGGGCTTTCCAGAGAACTGAAAGCCATAGGTATAGATGAGCACCGCCTGGTTCTTACAGGCTATCTCAGGGCGCTCAGAGACCTTGAAATTCTGGAAGAAACCGAAGTTCCCCCTTCGAAGATTTATGCCCTGCCTGAAAAAGGCAAAGAGTCTTCATCCGAAAAAGGCAAAGAGTCTTCATCCGAAAAAGGCAAAGAGTCCAGGTCTCCTGAACTTTCCGATCCAGAAGAAATTTATTTTATTCTCAGGTCTCAGCTTCTTAAAATCGATCTGGATTTCAGGATTCCTGTGGGAGTATATGTGGTCTCCAAACTGTTCGAAAGGCCCTGTTTCCGCAGGGAATTGAAGCTTCTGGGAATTACTCAAAAACATCTTGATCAGTACCTGGAAAAACCCGCCATAGTCTGTGAAGCTCAGGATGCACATTTGAAAAAAGCCAGAGCCGATATTACGAAAATTGAGATCCCTCACGATGACCCTGCATACGAAATACGGGCAAATAATGAAGAAGTAGTCAGACTTGCGAATGAAGTCTTTGCAGGGTTGATAAAGCGCAGGATTGACCTTGATGGCCTGGTAGCAAAGAGTAAACAAACTACTCTGCTCCCCTGATGAGTTTTCATTTATTTACTTTGCAATTCATTTCTTTAAAATTAATCTCTTTAAATTCGTTACTTCAAATTAATTTCTTAAGTTCATTGCTTAAAATTGGCTTATGCTAACAGGAATTAAACTGTTTGTTTTAACTGGCTGGTGGTTCGGACGTGAAAGTTGCCTGTATACAGATGGACGTGCTGCATTGCAGAAAACAGGAAAACCTTGAAAAAGCTCTTCATATGGCTCTTAAAGCGGTAAGAAAAGGAGCCGAACTCATTGTTTTACCCGAGGTCTTCTCAACAGGGTTTTGCTACGAGCATTTTGACCATGCAGCAGAGACCTTGCCTTCTCCTCTCCTTGAAAACCTGGCCTGTTTTTCCGAGGCTAATGATTGCATTATCATGGGCTCAGTAATTGAAAAAGTCGCTTCGGAAGAGATTTCTGACATTGGAACACCTGCGGATTCTGAAAATTCTACTCTTTCGAATTCCATTAATTCCCCATTTTACTACAATCTCGGCTTTTGCTTTGAGTCAGGAACCCTTGCAGGTAGTTACCGGAAAACTCATCCCTTCAAAACCGAAAACAATTATTTCTCAAAAGGCGACTCTATAGAGCCCATTTCTCTTAAAAAGCAAAATCTGAAAATTGGTTTTGAGATCTGCTATGACCTTCGTTTTCCCGAGGTTGCAAGAAAACTTTCCCTTGCTGGTTCTGACCTGCTTGTGACCACAGCTGCATTTCCTAATCCAAGGTCTGAACACTGGAATATTCTTGCAAAGGCAAGGTCGATTGAAAACCAGATCCCACATATTGCCTGCAACAGGATAGGTTCTGCTCCTGACTGCAGTTATTTCGGCAACTCCATGATAATCGATGCCTGGGGTGAGGTAAAAGCCGATGCCGGCAATAAAGAGTGCATAATAGTGCATGACCTTGACCTGTCCAGGAAAAATGAAGTTCGTAAAATGATTCCCGTTTTTGAAAATCGGAGAATTGAGCTTTATTCTGAAGATCTAAAGATTATTTAAGTTTTTTTCGATAATAATTTCCGTGACTGTATTATTTATCATCTTAATGGAAACTGGTTTATCCTAATTGGTTGAATCTGATTTTTCAATTTTTGCGGAGTTTTAGTCATTAGAGTCTTAGTTATTAGAGTCTTAGTTATTAATTTCTCTCATTGACAGTTAAAGTTTTTAATTTCACTGATTTGCTAATTTTCACTTCCCTGTGTAAACTATCTCTCAGATAACATCATGTCCAATCAGAGGTTTTTTATTATATCCAACCCGCGTTTTCTTTCATTAATATCCAGCCCGCGTTTTCTTTCATTATGTCCAGTTAGAGGCTGCTCTTATTATGTCCGACCAGAGACTGCTTTTTTTACATTTCATCCTCACTTTTCAGAAAATAATATACTCACTAGATAAAAAAATGTATATATTATGAACAATGCAATAAATTAACAGAATTTACTATATTTTTTGTTGAAGACATCTAAATTAAGAACAGTTTGTTACTTTTGGTTATCAAGACTGCGTTGAGTTGAAAAATACAAACATGCCGTGATATTTAATATTTGGAGGAACAGATAGATGGTCTCTAACTACAGATATAAACCCAGGGTCTTTTTTGCTGCGACCTTTATCTTAACTTATGCTTTCTTGTTTGCAGCAGCATATCTAAGTTTTCAGGACGAAAATGATGGACTTTATATGATATTAATAATTCTTGCACTGATGGTGCCTTTTTTAATCTCATTTTTTATGATTTTTGCTTCAAAAAATTCGGATTTAAAAAAGGATTTTGTTAACAGGCTTATCAACCTCAGGCTAATAAGGGCAAAAATGCTTCCAGTATTTTTCCTGGTAATGCCTCTAGCTGTTCTCGTATCCATCTTTATTTCACTTCTGTTTGGAGGATCAGTTTCGCAGTTTCAACTTGTTGATGGTTTCTCTTTCTCGACAGGGGCTGTACCTACGTTGTTTTTTCTTATGCTTACTGCATGTTTTGAAGAGCTTGGGTGGAGAGGATATGCGTTTGATAGCCTGCAGAGCCGGTACACCTACTTCATGGCATCAATAGTTTTCGGCATACTATGGTCGCTCTGGCACTTTCCTCTTATATTTGTCAACAACTTCTATCCGTATAACATTCTTCATGAAAACATATGGTATGCAGTGAATTTTTTTGTCGGCATTATCCCTATGGGCGTATTAATCAGCTGGATATGCATTAAAAATAGAAAAAGTATTCCTGCAGCAATTCTCTTTCACTTTATTGTAAATATCTGCCAGGAGGCACTGAATGTGACTCAGACGACCAAGTGCATTGAGACTTTGGTTATTACTGTAGTTGTCGCTGTTATTATTGTATTAGACAAAGAGATGTTTTTTTCAAAAGTAAGCCCTGTTCCTGAGACTCAAAATCTCGCTTCTGAAACTCAAAATCCTGCTTCTGAGGCTCACTAAATGACAGACGAATCCGAAAAAATGACGGCTGAACAAAAAAATCTTTATTCCAGATTCCTTTTTATCTGGTTTGGACAATTTATCTCAGTAATAGGCACTGGGCTTACTGTTTTCTCCTTAGGGGTATACGTATATCAGCAAACAAATACTGCTTCTAGCTATGTTTTTATACTGATGTGTGTCTTTTTACCGCCCTTTCTGCTAAAGCCCTATGGAGGGATACTGGCAGACCGTTATGACAGACGTTTAATGATGATTTTAGGAGACTTAGGAGCAACCCTTGGGCTTCTTTTCATATTTTTTATGATGCTAAAAGGAAATATTCAACTCTGGCAAATTTACCTTGGGATTGCAACAAGTTCTGTTTTTTCGGCTTTTCAGGAACCAGCTTATAAAGCTTTAATTACTGACCTCTTACCTGAAGCTCAATATGCCAGAGCAAGTGGGCTGGTGCAGTTAGCAAGTTCTGCTCAATATTTAATTTCTCCTTTTTTAGCCGGAATTTTGTTAACAATAATTGATATTAAATTTATATTTTTAATCGATACTACCACTCTCTTAATTTCCAGTTCTATTGTCATCTGGATAAGAAATATTTCAGGCAAGGTAAAAATAGACCAGCATAAACAAAACATCATAGCGGACCTTAAAGAGGGAATGAAAGAGTTCTCTAATAATAGAGGCGTATTTAATTTGGTTATTATTACCATGATCACACTTTTTTTTGTCGGATTGCTTCAGTCTCTTTTTATTCCGCTGCTGCTGAGCTTAACAACAGTAAAAACAGTGGGGATCTCTCAATCAATATGTGCTTCAGGCATACTAATCGGAAGCTTGTTTATTGGAGTATTTGGCAGCAAGAACAAGTATGTGAAAACATTATCTATCTCTTTGTTCCTGTCAGGTATATTCTTTGCAAATTTAGGACTTTCAAAAAATATCATATTTGTTACTCTAGCAGGATTCATGTTTTTTGCCACTTTGCCTTTTATTAACACCTCTATTGAGGTCTTAATTAGAAAAAATATTGACAATAGAAAACAGGGGCGTGTATGGTCTCTCATTTCCATGATTACTTATCTTGGCTCCATAATGGCTTTTGCAGTTGCAGGTTTCTTAGCAGATAAAATTTTCAATCCTCTTTTAGAGGTGGATGGTTTACTGGCTGAAACGGCAGGTTTTATCACTGGAACGGGAGAAAACAGGGGGATTGCCCTTATGTTTATAATCTCCGGATTAATGATCTCTATGATTGCTTTATTGATCTGGCAAAACGAGAAAATAAAGAGATTAGAATATGTTGAAAGTCAGGATTCAGGCATAGACCTATCCTTTCAGCCAGGCTGATAAATTAACGGGCATCCAATTATTTATCAAGAACAAAATTAGGACTTATGCAGTTGAACTGAAGAATCAACAGCATCAGACCGTTAACTGTCTAAAACATAGCTTTAATCTACAGTCTTTGCTGTAATTGATTTTATTCCTCAAGTGCGTAAATCCTAAAAATAAACCTCAATAATGACTTTCTGCCTTTTTACGCGGCGGATTTGCAGGAAAGACCCAGTATGAAAGTCCAGTATAGCAGATAATGTTATACTGGCCCAAAAAACCTGTAATTTGCTTTTTTTTAGGTGGGTCAATGATGGAAATCCTCACAAATGGTGGAAATTTTATTAAAAGTACTTGCATGCTTTTAAAAAATACAAAATCTGTAAAATATCTGTAAATTTTACTGCGGAAAGTGCGTTACAAGTCTCAGTTACCAGACTATTAAATTATCTTGTTCAGCATTCCAGTAATAAGCTGTAAGTCAATTCCTGTTCCACTGATTAGTAAGCGTTCTTTTTTATTGCCAAGTAACTTCTGTGTCCAGTCAACGAAGCCACCATCTACAAGTTCTATACCTTCAACAATAATCTTGAAATTAATACCCTGATAATAACTAGTATTAGTTTCTTCCTTATTTAATGTGATTTCAGTATCTGGATATGTCTCACAAAGATAGCAGTGAACTCTATCAATAAATCCAATTTTATCGGTATAGCCATTTCTCAGGTTCATGGTTACTTTGATTTTATGTCCTAATTTCTCTTCAAAATAATTTATATAATACTGTATATGTCTGGTTATTGCAGCCTTTTCAAAGCCATAAGAACCCGTATCTTTTCCAGAACTGACAAGGGTAAACAAGCTAAAGTGAGGAACAAAAGCATCAACCTTGAACATTTGTCCACGAGTAACTCTGCAGGCCGCAGATAAATGAACAGGATTTTTTGTATTATCAATGGTTTTATTTTTTATTTTATCTGCAAGGTATATAGCAAGCATGTTGGTACTGTCTGCAGTTAGCTCCAATCCTCTTGTTGCAGAGATAACATTGGTTTGATCAACTTTAGCTATAACAGAACAGCTTCCCAAAAGGCTTGCAGGAGAAAGCAAAACAGACGAAAAACCTGAGGCTTCAGCCATTTGGAGCATTAAAATTTCTACTTGCTTCACCTTAATAGGACTAAGTTCTGATGGCTTTACAAATCGGTTAGATTCGTATTTGTTTAAGATATCGTTAGGAGTGTTTTTGTTCGCTATTTCTTTTGAAAGAGCAAGCAAAAGTGTATTAATTTCAGATTGTGACAGCCTGGTTATAAGCTCGTTTATCAAATTTTTGTTGCCTGCTTTTTCAAGAACATTTGTAATGATACTTTGTTGTTTCACTACTACTCCCCTCTTATTTTTTCTTTATTCTTTGACAGGTACTTCCTTCTTCGACAGGTACTTCCTTCTTCGACAGGTACTTCCTTCTTCGACAGGTACTTCCTTCTTCGACAGGTACTTCCCGATAGCCAAGGACAACATTTTTCTAATATTGCTTTTGCCTGGACAGCCTTCTATGCGATTTTTGAGGTCAGTGAAGCTAATTATTCGGCTGGATGGCAGTTTGTCCATTCAATTTATTACTTATATTTTATGCGTGCAGTCTAAACCTAAACACTGCTTAATTCTAAAAGTAATAGGAATTTTTACCGAATAATTAGATGAGTATTTATTGTTATTGAAAACAATATAAAATAATTTTATAACTATGCCAAAAAAAGAAAAAATAAGACGTTCCGGGCTTCTTCAATCTACCCGGATACATATTGTTTAGTCAGTGTTTAGTCAGAAATCACTTTTTTCCATTACTCTTTCTTTTTTCCTTCAATGTAAATTGCAGGCCTCAGGGGTTCTGCAAACCTTGCCTTCTTTTCAGGGTCAAAGGCAGGAGAGTCGGCACTGTGGACTTCAACAGGGCAGCCAATCTCTTTTTCCAGGAATGAAATTGACTCTTTCAGGAGGGCCTGTTCATCAATATCAGGACCTGTAAGGATTTCATACCTGTCCGAGCTCCCACTTTTGAACTCCGGGACAATTTTCTGTACAAACTTCGGGATCTCCTTGCCGAAGCGTTTGAAGTCGGGGTTTGACATTAGCTTTTTAATAAGGGTGCCTACTTCAAGCGAGCATTCAAGCTGCATTTCACAGGCGCACCTGATTGCTTCGGCTTTCCAGGTGGGGGCCGTATAGAGGTGGACCTTCTGCGGGGTCATTTTTGTTACCCTTATAATCTCCTCAACGTCCTCCAGGGTTCCCTTTATCATTTCTTCGGCAAGCTCCGCGCCGTCATCTATCAGATCTTCGTTATAGAGAGGGTACTGGGCAAGAGAGACCGGGTCCTTATGCCCCATTGCTTCCCAGATTTCCTCACAGAGGTGTGGGGTAAAAGGAGCCATAAGCCTGACCCAGTTGTCCAGCACATAGTAGAGTAGGGTATCTCCTCCTCTTCTCTGGTACCACTTGATATCGTTTTGCAGCAGGAAGAACGAATTCTGGATTGCTTCCCTTGTCTGAATAGAGTAGAGGGCTGTATTTGTTCCCTTGATATAGTTCTGTATCCTCGATAGTATCCAGTGGTCGATCTGCTTTAGCTCGGTGCTCAGATCTGCACGTTTTCCACTCTCTATAACATTCTTTGCAAAAGAATAAAACCTGTCCATCTGCCTTCTGGCAGACTCGATCCCTGTTTTCTGCCAGTCTGCATCCTGCGTCTGCTCGGCGGTGGAAAGGATATACATTCTTGTTATGTCCGCTCCGTAAGTGCTGACTGCATTTTCCATTGTCAGGATCGGGCCTTTTGACTTGCTCATTTTCTGCCCCTCAAGGGAGACAAAGCCGTTTACTGCAAGAGCTTTAGGCCACTTGTCCTCTTCAAAGAGGGCTACATGGTGGAATAGGAAAAAGAGCAGGTGGTTCGGGACAAGGTCTTTGCCTGATGAGCGCAGGTCAACCGGATACCAGTAGTTAAAATGCCTGCGGATCTCTTCAAGAAGCTCCGGATTGAGGCCAGTATCCGCACTGGCTGCTGCCAGATCGCCCTTCCCAAGCAGGACGTAGTCGAAGAATGACAAAGTAAGGTTTTCTATCTTCAGTTCCCCACTTTCGATAAACCTGACAATAATATAATAGCTCATGTAAATTGTCGAATCTCCAAGAGATTCAATCAGCCATTCCTTATCAAAGGGAAGGTGAGTTCCAAGCCCTTTCCTGCGGGCGCAGGCTTTATCCTTAAGCCAGTCAATCTTGTTTTCAAACTCGACCCTGTACTCTTCGGGAATAATTCGCATCTGGTCGAGGCACTTATAGACCTTTGCTTTCCATTCGGGATTTGAATAATTAAGGAACCACTGGCCTTTGACCATATTTACTACACAGGGAGTGCCGCAGCGGCAGACAACAGGTTCACTGAATTCGTAAAAGGTCTCTCCGGCATTTGAGCTGATTAAGTCCTTTGTAAGGATATCCTTGATTTTGGAGACAGCCTGTCCTTCGTATTTTCCTGTTATCTCCTTAAGAACTCCCCCGTGGAACTCCCTTCTGTATACGATCTTTGTAGCTTCTTCGGCTTTAGGGTCTTTCTGGCTTGTAATTCCCATGCTTTCAACGATTTCCTTTGCAGGGAATTCTCCAAATTCAGGAACTTTGATAAGGGAAATCAGTTTGATTTTCCTAAGGTCTTCGGTTATCCCGTACTCGCTCAGGTCAACATCATAAAGGTCGCGAAGGGCCAGGTAGTCAAAAGGTGCATGGGCAGGCACACTCATTACTATTCCGCTTCCGTTTTCAGGCCGGACAAAGGATGCAGGAAGGGAAATTACTTCGTCATCTGTAACCGGGTTTGTGAGTTTTATTCCTATTATTGATTTTGCAGGTACGTCTTCAATATACTCAACTGTCCGGTCCGTAAAAGTCAGTTTTCGGAAAGCTTCTTTGCTGACAACCCAGAACTCCTCGTTTCCATCCAGTGTGACCTTTGCTTTTACATAAGTTACATCAGGGTTGACCCACAGGTTAGTTACTCCGTACGTTGTTTCCGGCCTGAGGGTTGCGCAGGGCAGGACCAGGTCTTTATACTGGAACTTGATCAGCGTATATTCAACAATAGTGGCTTCTTCCCCATACAGGATATCATGATCCTCTACAGGGTTATTGTCGTTCGGGCACCATTTTACCGGATGGGAGCCTTTTACGATCAGGCCCTTTTCTCCAAGCCGGATATACTGCCACTCAATGAACTTTTTATATGTCGGGTCAGTCGTTGTAAACTTGCGTCTCCAGTCAATGGAGTACCCGATATTACGCATGGCTTTCTCGGATTCGCGCTTGAAATAATCAACAATTTTTTCAGGGGTATCGAGCGTCGGCAGGATGTCTCCGGGAATCCCATGAAGGCGCTCATAAACGTCCATGGTCTGAGGGTCCCGATTTGCAATCAGTTCGGCAAGCCCCACAATGGGTGTACCTGTCACATGAAAGCCCATAGGGTAAAGCACGTTATACCCAAGCATCCGTTTGTGCCTTGCAACAACATCCCCTATGGTAAAAGTCCTGGTATGCCCTGCATGCAGGTTCCCGTTCAGGTAGGGGTAAGGGATGGTTATAAAAAATTTTTCTCGCTTATCGGGTTCGGCCTGGAAAATCTGGCTCTCATTCCACTTTTTTTGCCATTTCTTTTCGATCTCGTGAGGCTTATAATCCTGCTCCATTCGTGTTCACGCCCATCGATTATTCTTGTGTTGAAAAAATTTGATCCAATTAAAAGGATTTGATATTACCAAAAGAATTTGATAAACCGTTTGAATCTGAATAACAGTCTGAATCTGAATAACAGTCTGAATCTGAATAACAGTCTGAATCTAAATAACAGTAAGAGGTTTCTGGAAGTTATAACCTCTTCCAGTAAACCATGAAGGATTGAAGGAGCCGGATTCCGGTCAGGTCAATCTTTCTACTATTCTCTCCTACGCTTATTTATTCCACTATTATTCCTAATGTTAGCGGTTTTCAGATCTTATTCTGCTTTTCCAAAGATAGCTTTCCGGATGGCTTCTATATTTGCATCCACAACAGTAGGCTTTTCGCAGACGTCAATTACAGTCTGCGGGTCTTTAAGCAGGTGTCCCGTAGTAATACAGACAACGGTCTCGTCTCTGCTTATAACACCCATATCAACAAGTTTCTTAAGCCCTGCAACCGAAGCTGCACTTGCAGGTTCAACACCTATTCCTTCAAGCCTTGCAAGGTCTTTCTGGGCTGCAAGGATTTCTTCATCAGTAACGGATTCTGCAGTTCCACCGGATTCTCGGATGGCAGCAAGGGCCTTTTTCGCATTAACAGGGTTTCCTATCCTGATTGCTGTTGCAACGGTTTCGGGTTTCTCCTCTGGAGTTATTTCAGGAGCCCCACTCTTTATGGCATTTACAATTGGGCAGGAGCCTGCGGCCTGAATCCCTGTCATCTTCGGGAGCAAATCCGTTATGCCAAGCTTCTTAAACTCTCTGAAGCCTTTCCAGATAGCTGTAATATTTCCTGCATTTCCTACGGGCAGGACAACTCTGTCAGGTACTTTGAAACCGAGCTGGTCTGCAATCTCAAAACCGATAGTCTTCTGGCCTTCCAGCCTGTAGGGGTTGATCGAGTTTAAGAGATAGATTTTTTCCTGGGAACAGAGAGTGCGCACAAGGGCGAGGGCGTCGTCAAAATTTCCACGGATGCTGAGGACCTTTGCTCCGTGCATGAGGGCCTGGGCTACTTTTCCAAGAGCGACTTTTCCTGCAGGCAAAAGTACTATTACAGGAATCCCGGCTTTTGCTCCATAGATTGCAAGGGCTGCCGAGGTATTTCCAGTAGATGCGCAGGCAACGGTGTTCATGCCAAGTTCAAGCGCTTTTGTAACCCCTACGGTCATCCCTCTGTCCTTAAAAGAGCCTGTAGGGTTCATGCCTTCGTGCTTCACATAAAGTTCTTTAATCCCGATTTTCTCAGCCAGACGGTTGCATTTGTAAAGTGGAGTTCCACCTTCCCTGATAGTTACAGGCTCTCTTTCAATAGGAAGAAGTTTTGCGTACTTCCAGACCGAAGGGCATTCGGTCTTCAGTTTTTCCATGTCAATTTTTATTGAGGAATAATCATAAATTACATCAAGCAGCCCATCACATTTTCTGCATGTATAGATTACTTCGTCTTTGGAATACTCTGCACCGCATTCGATACATTTGAGATGATACATTAAATTGCTCCTGTTTCTGATAATTTTTCCTGTGTATGGTAATTTTGAATAGTTCAAATTTCGGGTTTTTATGTGCGCCCGTTTCGGGTCAGTACAACCTGAGATCTATTTCAGTATAATCTGAGATCTATTTCAGTAAATCTGATTTCTGATTTGTGTAATATTATAGTTTAATTAGTATAATATTAAAGTTTAATAATATTTTGTATCCTTTATACTCTACTTGCTTTTAAATTATACGTTTTTTAAAATCTTACGGTTTTCAGGCTTTATACTTTATAATAGTTCCGTAACAGCAGCCATATAAAGCATACTCAATACCATGGAAATTCAGTAACTCTGGAAGTACTTATTATCTTTATATACTGTATATATATTTTTATATATAATCTGGACCGGAACTACAGAAAAAGGTTTTAAAAGAGAAAGGTACAGGTTTTAAAAGAGAAAGGTACAGGTTTTAAAAGAGAAAGGTACAGGTTTTAAAAGAGAAAGTTAAAGGTTTTAAAAGAGTACGGAGGCTCAGGCATCTTTCAACTCGGTTTTTCGACATCTTTTTAATCAAGCTGGTACTCCAAAACTTCCTTGCTGAGGAAATAACCAAGAATTGTTCTTATCAATACAACCGTACCCAGCAGGAGCAGTTCTTCCTGAGATGGATTAAGTACGGTTTCAAGAACATCGGCTGCAATGAAAAATTCAAGTCCGAAGACAATTTTGTTTGTAAGTTCTTTTCTTACTTCCTGATAGCTATGAGGTTTCTTTAATACTTCAATGAGGATAACTCCTAACATTGATCTTAGGCCACCGTATATTATGAGAAAAGAGCCCATAATATTAAATAGAGAAGAGAAAGCCTCTATCAACAAGCCTTCAAAATATTGAAATATCCTTTTAAACCCCCTCAAAAGCCAAATATTAAAATCCGATAAAGATTCCAAATACAATTAATGTCCCCTGAATAAATATTCTTTCTGTATCTGTCCTGCAAATGTAGTTTCAGAACTCAGTTTCATTTCAATAAATATCCATAAGTGATATTTTATAAGTGATATGGAACTGCTTTTTTACGGAAACATGACCTGAGAAACGGATAAATAGATCGGAAGGAAAATATCTAAAGTAAAAAATCTGAAGTTCATGAAATAGGTACAAAAAAGCAAATTTCCGGAAGGATATAATTATTTCCGAATCCTTCCGGGCGGGTTATCTTATAGGTTTATAGTGCTCGTTTTTCCAAACTGATGACTTCTAAATAACCTGTTTCTCCGAAAAATTTTATTTCTTTCCCGGCTGCAGTCCCGGAATTTCTCCGTGCGCTGTAATGTATGTTTTGACAGCATTCGGAGCTCCAAGCAGGAGTTTTCTAATCCTGTTATAAACACTCGGATATTTCTGGGCGTTAAGTTCTCCGAGAAGGTCTGCCAGGATTTTTACCAGTGGGACATGATACTTTGATTCCATCTGGTCTATGTTTGCAAAGGCGTTGAGCATATTGACCGTGCTGTACTCGTTCACAGGGGCCAGCTTTCTCAGGATTTCTGCAAAGAGGGTCCTGCCTTCCTCGGTCTGGAGGGATTTTTTCCTGTTGCGGGCAAAGCTTCCATAAAGGGCACGCTGGTCATTTGCCTGCTCGATCCTGAAAGCTTCTGACCTTTCCATTTCCCTGACAAGGTCTACTACATCAACGCTGCTGTTGCTTCCGATTACAGAAAGGAAAGCTTCCCAGGCAACAAGATTTTTCTTTGACTCGTTTTCAAAGGCTCTCAGGACTTCAACTTTGTCAGGCGCCGAGCTATTCAGGTATGCAGCAAATGCGTTCAACCGGTCCGTTGCACAGGTCGCAGTCTCAAACTGCTGTTTTATCATTGCATGAATCTCGGAAGTATCAAGGGTTGCAAGGATTCCAAGACAGACATTTTTGGCCTGCCGGTTCTTGATTACCCTTGCTGTCTCCTCAAGAGTTGAGTCCCTGGGAACTGATGATTCTTCAAAGAAGCGGTAGGCGGAAATTACGGAGTTTACATATTTCCGGGCAACAGCTTTCAGGAGTTTCTGTCTAACATCATAAAGTTCCTGGTACCTGTGGGCAAACTCTTCATCCTCAACGGACTCAAAAATGGTTAGGAACTGTCCTCCTGCCTTTTCGAGAAGCTGCCGGTCATTGAGAAGCCTGTAGTAAAGCTCGATAAAGTCTTCAGAGGGCTTTGCTTCAGGATTTTTAAGGAGCTTTAGTTTTTCCCTGTCAACAAGGGTATAGAAAGCCATAAACCTGCCTATGATATCTTTATCTTTCCTTACCTGCATCATGAGCTCTTCATGGCTTGCTTTGTATACAAGTTTCCCGTAGAAAGAATAACCCCTGTTAAGTGATAGGAAGGCTGGCATGTCCACGTTTTCAACTACAATCTCTGAGGTTTTCCCGCTGACTCTTTCCAAAATTTCTACGAGATCATTCCCATGTTCGTCAACAAGGGCTGCCCTAAATGGGAATTCCCAGGGTTTTCCGCCGTCTGGGACTTTTTGTTTGAGGAAGAATGTGAATTTCCTGGCATCCCGGTCATATTCGGCTGAAACCTCGACTACAGGGAATTTTGCCTGTCTCAGCCAGGTTTCGGACATCTCCTTTAAGGGCTGCCCACTTTCTTCTTCCATAGCTTCAATCCAGTCCTGGGTGGCTGCGTTGGAATGTTTGAACTTTTTGAAGTACCTGTCCAGGCCTCTGACAAAGGTGTCTTTCCCTATAAGGGACTCGACCATGCGCACGTATTCCGGGGCTTTTACATAGGTGACTGAGGTGATCAGGTCATTTGGGTCATTGAAGCCGTCAGGAATGATCGGCATGGAAGCTGCCCCCGAATCCAGGGCAAAGGTCCCTGAAGCCGGCGCAAGCAGTTCAAGCACTCTGTCCAGCCTGTCGTAGTCCTCGCCAAAGAGAAAGGCATGATACTGTTCTTCCACATGCACGGTCACGGCTTCGTTCAGCCAGATCTCAAACGGACTTCTTCCGGTGACTTCGGACCCGTTCTGGTTATGGTGATATTCGTGGACCTTTACCTGTGTCATATATTCAAAAGCCGGGTCCGTTATCTGCGGGAACGGCATTATGCGGTTTGTAGTAATCGTAGTGTTCCCGACGTTTTCCATGCCTCCGAAGTCCGAGTTCTGCATGCCGATTTCTCTGTAGACAGTACCTGTATACCTGTATCCGGGACTGATGGTTTTGTCAAGCTCGGCAAGCCTTTCTCTGACCTTTTTAAGGTCTTCTTCCATTGTGGATTCGGGCTTTGCTTCAAGTTTCATCTTCTCTCTCATGCGGACAAGGTCCCAGAGCTCCTTCCTGACAGGCAGCTTCTCCTCATCGAACTGCTCAGGTCCTGTGAAAAGGTAAACCCACATAACTGCATCATGCAGGATATCAAGCGCTTTTTCGGCTGCGGCTGCATCTGAGGCTGGCGGCACAAGCAGTTCAAGCATGAAAGTGCCTCCGTCAGGGTACTCAAACTCCCTTTTAAAGGTCGCATAAGTCCCAACCCCCAGGAAAAAGAGATAGGTCGCCATTGGCGTGACCGAGTTATCGTATACGATTTTGTCCCGTCCGGGTTTTACCGTATGCCTCTCAACCACGACATCCCCGTTCGTAATAAGGTTCGTATACCTCGAATCCGCAATTATGGTAGTCTTGTAAGTGCATTTTGCGGCCATATCGTCAATGCAAGGCACGATCCTCTGGAACCCCCACTGCTGGCACTGCGTAATCTGCTGAGGAGGAGCTCCTGCCGGCGTTTCGTCATAGTAAAGCCCTTCAAGGATATTTTTAGTCGGCCTGCAAACCGTATCCGTAATGACCGTAACTTCGGTATGCGGCGGGATCTCTTCCCTAAAATTAATCTCAAGAATCGCATCATCTTTCCGGTATCTGTAAGAAACCTCGTACTGTATGCAGCTCACAGCCCTGATCTCAAGGTCCCTGCAGTTTAATTCCAGTGTCTCGATAGGAGCATCTTTTGTCCTTACCCTGAGTATGGACTTTACATTCGTCCTGTCATCATAAACATCAAATACCAGATCCATATGCAAAACGTTAACAGTAAGTTCCCCGAAATCTTCAGGATAATATTTGCAAAGCCTACATTTCATAAAAATGTCACCAAATAAAATTATAAGAGTTATATTATAGGATAGAAAAGGAAGGTATGAGATTTAAAGGTGTAGTCTTAATGGAGGGAATTCTTCTATGTTTTTATATAGTAATTTAAAAATTTCTCCGATATTGTTTATTTTTTTATATTACTTCATATCTTAAAATTTATGTCGCTTTCTGAAATTTCATCAAGCTGAGAATAAGTAGGCAAACATACCGTCTCAAATACTGTCTCAAAGCAGAACTAATTTCTACAGTTGGATAATAGACAATAATGAACTTAAATCTAAATAAGGATTATTCTACAATTTAGGCTCTAATTAGCATTTTAATTGAATACTTTTATCTAATGCGTAAGTCCTATGGATGAGCTACAAGTTTAAGGTATATTTACCTGAACTCCGGAATAATTACGGTCTGGATTTTAAAGCTAGCATTGCTTATTATTCAATTGTATCAATATTTTGAATTCTAAGACAATTTATTAGAATTGAGATGATAATGCCTTTTTAATCCTATTTCGGGTATATTGCTTGTTTAAAGATCTTCTTGTATAGAAATTACCCAACACTTAGTAAAAAATTTAGTATTAAAATTAATATCACAAGTATTATCAATACAGATTTATATGTGTATATTATGTTTGTTTTTTGATAAAAATAATTTTACAGGTAGTACCCTGGAAGAGGTGTAGAGGATGAAAGAATATCTGTCAATGCTGCTAATGTCAATTCTTGTTTTTGGAGTTGTTCTCACGGGCGTTACCGCTGGGGCACAGGGAAATAACACGACCGAAAATCAATCG
The DNA here is from genome assembly GCF_001729375.1 of Methanosarcina sp. A14. NCBI lineage: Archaea > Methanobacteriati > Methanobacteriota > Methanomicrobia > Methanosarcinales > Methanosarcinaceae > Methanosarcina > Methanosarcina sp. A14. The sequence continues at coordinate 17,186 of NZ_LZPK01000105.1, forward strand.
GTATCTCAGGTCTCAACTACCAATAGATCCACACCTACAAACGAATCATGCCTGGTCAATGTAACTGAAAATGTAGAAGAAACAAAAGGAACTACTACAGTCGAACAGAAATTCAGGATTGGCCCGACTGTAGTCCTTCGACCGGTTAACGACGTCATTACTGAAAACGAAGATGGTCTTGTTGAACTTTATATCGATAATCCATCCCTCAATGACGTGACTTTGAATGTGGATGCAAGGATCAGCGTACCCTCTGGTATTCATGTATACGGACAGGGTTTTGGCCAGACAGGCTCAGCTGGCGTTGTATATGGCATGTTTTCAGTACCGCCAGGAAATTCCCGGACAATTTACATTAATATAAAAGGAGAAAAGGTGGGTAGCTATACTGTACATTTCACAGGTCTTTACTGGCCTGGAGATAAAAAGGACGATTATAGTCCTATTTCCCTTTCTCATCCCTTTACAGTCAAGGAACCTTCCAAGAACTCCACAGAAACTCCTGACCTTGAAGAGAACTCTGGAGTAGAAGCAAAAGGACAAGGTTCATTCAGTACCCCCGGCTTTGGAGCAATAATTGCAGGCATAGGGCTGCTAGGCGTGTATATTGTTAGGAGAAGATAATTCGAAAATAAATAGAGCTCAAATGGCTTAAAGAGGGAATATTCATGAATTTTCCCTTTTTAAGACTCCAGCCAGTTGTAAAATAAAACCAATGAGTTTGAAACCCAGGTGAAATATTGAAAATCCTACCAGATGAGAAATTGCCATCTTTATAAATTTAATAGACAAATCTCTGTGAACAGATTTTCTTAGATTTTCGGCGACTTATTGCGTTTTTAATTGTCCTTCAGTTATTTGTCAGATCCCTCGGTTTCCTCAAAATCAATATCAATCGACAAGTGTTTTGATAACATAATTGTTACATAATAGGTGATAGAATGTCTGAGAGAGATAGTTTAAGAGTTTTAAGGGTTTTAACAACGTATCTCTTAATAGGTTGTTTTTTAACAGGCAATGTCATAAGCGCGTGTGCCTCATCTGAAACTTTAACAGATTCGGGTTATTCTTATGGCAACGAAACAGAAACCTCTAACAATGTAGAAATAGATACTTCAGAAGATATTGAGGCAGAAACCAGACAAAATCCGAGTACTTCTCAGGACTCTTTAACTGGATCTAAATTATTAGCCGAGTCTGATCACCCTTATGCAAATAATTTTGAAGATACGTGGATTATAAGTGAACCAGGTGCCGCCCAGATACGACTTCACTTTGAATATCTTAAGCTTGCCCAAAATCAACGAATTAATTTTCAAGTTTA
>NZ_LZPK01000106.1:0-8814 GCF_001729375.1 Methanosarcina sp. A14
TGTTTCAAGAACGTCCAGCGCATATTTGCTTTTCAATTCCTTAAACAACAGTTCTATGTCCCATCTTGCTCCATATAGGTTTGCAATGTCTTTTGCATTCAAAATATCTTTCTGAATATTTGTGATATAAATATGGTACTTTTCATCCTCGTCATTATAGACTGCAACAAGACGTACAATCATCTCGTCCTGTTTTTGCTTGCCTTTGTATGCTCTTCTTTTAAACTTTATTACTATGGGAGCGCAGAGGGTCACGAATACCCTGACCTTTAGGTCGGGGATGAAGTGAACCCTCGCTGGCTATTTTATATTCGCATAACTGTTTCAATCATCATTTCTTTGTAAAATAAAGTTTTTTTTGGCACCATAACCACAGGTGGTGCCAGCCACCTATGGCTAGGATGTGATACAATGTTGGAACTACGTAGTTTTAGCCATGGCTATGGTCAGATTACCTACCACATCGTGTTGGTACCTAAATATCGATACAGTATATTCTACAACAAGCGGATTAAAAAGGATTGCGAGTTGATTCTCAACAGTATTTGCATGGAAAAAGGCTACAAAATTCATGCAATGGAAGTTGTAGATGATCATGTTCACTTGTTTCTAGAGTTTCATCCAAGTACTTCTCTATCAAAGGTAATTCAATACTTGAAAGGAGGAAGTTCTTACAGACTTTTCAAGCTTCATCCTGAAATGAGACACCAGTATTGGAGTGGAAGTCTATGGTCAAGTGGAAAGTTCTATCGATCTATTGGGAATGTAACTGCTGACACAATCAAGCATTATATTAAGGAATCGCAGGGAAAAACGAAAACAGAAGCTCAATCATAGAGGTTAAAATAATCCAGGAAACGTAGAATTAATGAGTTCTAAGTACCAAAATAACCGGGCGGGCGGCCCGAAGCATACCCCATCCTTTAGGGTGGGGTGGCCGCACGCAATTTGATTTTCATAATTACCATTACTTAATGGCGTTAACATATATACATAACGACAGTAGTCCAATTTGGCATGAAAGTACGGAACAAGTTCCAATCCACCAGTAGACTATTATGTTTCATTATTGTCAGTAATAATCGGCCAGCTTCTAAAGGATGGGGTAGCCGCCCGCAATTTTATTTTTAAGATTATAGCTGTAGGATTGTTTCAAAATGGATATATAAGGTCGATTATAATATATTAGTAATTTAATAAAAATATAATAATAAATTAATAACAGATCATAAAATCGATAGCTACAACAGGATTGATTACTGTGGCAAAAGTGGCAAGAGAAGTTGTAGAGAAGGCTGGAGTTGACATTGAAAAACTGCTAGAACTTTTGATCAAAAATGCTTCTGCCGAACTCACAACTTACTACTACTATACCATATTGAGGTTTAATTTAATTGGCCTGGAAGGAGAAGGAATAAAAGAGATTGCTGAAACGGCCCGAGTCGAAGACAGGAACCACTTTGAAGCTCTTATACCCAGGATTTACGAACTGGGTGGAAAACTTCTCAGAAACATGAATGACTTCCACGATATTTCCGCTTGCTCACCGGCGTATCTCCCGGAAGATCCGACAGACGTGCAGGCAATGCTGCAAGTACTTGTTAACGCAGAAAGGTGTGCAGTACGCGGATATACCGAAATCTGCAATATGACTGCCGGCAAAGACCACCGTACCTACGGTCTCAGGCGATCCTTAACGAAGAAATCGAGCACGAGTCATGGTTCTCCGAATTCCTTGGAGAAGGACCTTCCGGACATTTCTTGCGCAGAGGAGACACTTCTCCTTTTGTCTCAAAGTTTTTGAGATAATATAGGTTTTTAGATGACGATCAGTAGATGGTAATATAGATGAAAAAAGGATAAAGAGCCTTAATTTAATTAGAGATCCCCTTTATTTTTAGAGAATCACTTACATTTTTAGAAAATTATTTCCCTTTTTAGAAGAAAATTATTAGTTTTGATCTAGTTTCAAAGCAGTGTTACAATGACTAAAATTTCTGCTCTTCGTCGTCTCTCAAAAATCCCCTTGCCTCACATAAGGATAACTCCATAAAGTCACCTGCAGTGTTATTGCCTTAAACCAGGCCTGATACATCTTTTCCACTCCCTCGGAAGTGTGCCCTTTCTTTGCAAGAAAAGGTTTAATTGTTGCTGTTATCGGGTAAATAAAAGCGACAAGATAGCGATAGTTTATGTTTGGAACAGATTCTACATTGTCGGTCCGTTTCTTCTTGGTCCGGTGATGTCGCAGACCTATAGTCACGAGGATAAATAATGCAACTACTCAATAAGGTACAATGAGTTTTTGTTGCAATAATTGTAGGCGTGACTATATCTCATATTGATAATCCAGCCAGGCCTGGTCGTAGTTGCGGTTGCATGTATCAAGAATCCACTTGGAAAAACGTTTTCTTACAGCAGCAAGATATTCTTCGTTGGGAATTCCGTCTGGACTGGTGAAATAATAGAGTAGATGCGGATGTGAACCCACAAATCCATACCAGGTGTCAATAATCTCCTCAACCTGGTCTTCCAGCACTTCTCCTGCTTTCTTGAGGTATTTCTCATCCTCTTCTGTAAACATCACAGCCTCTTTTAATAGTTTCAGATCCTCCAGGTTAAGAGGAGACATATTTTCTGTCTTTCCGTAGGTGTAACCCTGAATTTTTTCTATGGACATTAATTTTAACCCCCCAATTATCAATTAGCTCAATTATCAATTAGTCCAATTATCAATTAGCCCAATTATCAATTAGTCCAATTATCAATTTATTATTTCCTTTAAAAATGGAATTGAGGACATTCTATTTATTATATTGATTTCTTATAATAATTCGGAATATAAATATTTCAATTCCCGAATCCATGAAATGTCTTTCTTGCTGAAATTACTGCAAATCTTCCTTTTCCATGCCCTTTTTCCGGAAGTTCAACAGATTCGATTTTCTCAGGCTTTTTAAAAAGAGTCTGGCAGATCTCGAGATTTTCAAACCCAATTTCTAAAAGATAAGTTAAGACTTCTGTTGCAGAAAGAAAATGTGCCTCTGCGGAAAATTTGCTTTCTTTTTTCTCCGACTCAATGCAGCGTCCCTGAGGGCTGTCCCTATCAAGTATTCCAACTATAATTTGTCCGCCTGGTTTCAATACCCTCAGAGCTTCCTTGAGTGCCTGGTTCGGATTTTTAAAAAAAGAAAGTGCAGTAACGATTAAAACAAGATCAAGTTTCTCTCTTTTAAAGGGCAGAAACTCCGCAACACCAAGCAAGACTTCCAGTCTTCGTTGCTTTGCAAGCATTGCCATAGCTCTTGCCGGTTCAAGTCCGAGTCCAATCCCAAGAGCCGAAGCGAATCTGCCTGTACCAGCTCCAATTTCGAGAGCTTTCAATTTCTCCGGATTTTCGGGAAGAACAGATCTCAGGGCAAGAAGCTCGGATTCGTATGCAGGTTTATATTTCTCGTACCAGGCGTCATATTTCTCTGAATGCCTGTCAAATCTCTCCCATAACCCCATTAAACCCCACTCCCGTCACTGACTCATGTTTTTCTTTGATTCTTTAAGTTCCCTTAATCTTTTTCCCCTTCAGAATTTCTCATCTTTTTCTATACAGGAAAACCGCAAGCAAACCAAAAATTCCATAAATCAATTCAAAGCCAGGTAAACTCTCAATTTTATTCTGCCAGACAGGTTCTTGAGTCTCTTGTCCTTCAAGAACGACTATTATATAATTTTTGGAAGCAGTCCCGTTTTCGTTACTTGCAGTAAGATTAACGGTATAGGTTCCAGGCTCTGTGAAGATATGAACCGGATTTTCGTCCGTCGAATCAATGTTTCCGTCGCTTTCAAAGTCCCAGTTTATTTCGGTTTCATTTTTTGAAAGATCGGTAAACTTGACTGAAAGAGGAGGATGACCACTAGTTGCATTGGTACTGAAATTTGCAACAGGAAGAATAGGCTTCTTTACTTTAGCGGCTACAAGAGGTCGGCGATCGACGTAATCACTGTTTTCAAGCCTGTATACCTTATCAGCAATACCATCCCCATCTGCATCAGGCGTGACTTCCGAGGGACCCGTTCCATTGGGTTGTGCCCAGTAGTTTCCTGCAAGATAAGGTCCGCCGACAATGTTAGTGCCTGGAGTTTTTTCTATATAGTATATATTATCGGTTCCATTATTAGGTACGGCATTGACAGTATTATTGAAGTAGTTATTAAGGACGCTATTCTTGTCACTTTTGGGACAGACAAAAAGCCCAAAAACCTCATTTGAAGTAATAGTATTGCTTGAGATCTTATTGTTATCCGAATTGCCCAGGTAGATGCCTCTACCGTTATCAGAAGCATTATTTTCTGAGATAGTATTATCTACTCCAGTTGAAAGCACGATTCCGTAATCTTTGTTTTCCGAGAGCGTATTATTTGAGATTACATTCCCCTCAGAATTTGGAACATAGAATCCGTACCTGTTTTTTGAAGCTCGGTTTCCGGATATCGTATTGTAATTGGACTGCTCAGTGACAACTCCCTTATCACCTTTTCCAATCAGGTTATCAAGAACTGAATTATAATCCGAATTCTTCAGATGTACTCCAATAGTATTATTCAGCAATCTACTATTCTCAATGGTGCAGTTTTTGCACTTATACATATAGACCCCTGCATGGTCTTTATTTGCCTCCATTATTTTAAACCCGCTAATCGTAACTTTATTTGCCTGTATATTGAAAACATCTAAAGCCGGGTCTTTAGCCATTATTATCGTATCTGCAGGATTTTCTGACTCGGATTTAATTACCAAGTTATGTACGGTTACATTGATGTTCTCGGTATAGGTTCCAGGCTTTACAATTACCACATCGCCTGAAGCCGCATTGTTTACAGCAGACTGTATAGACTCTCCTGATTTGACAAAGATTTCATTCGCAGTTCCAATACCAGAGCTTAATATCAGGATAAAAAAAACTAACAATAAAGTAATTAATTTACTTATTCTAATCCCTCCATCCACTCAAAAAAAGCAATAAAATTTTCTAATTAAATTTGCTTTAAGTGGCTGATAAGTCACAGATAATATTCCATGTAGATGCTCTTGTTATCTAAGGTGAGTTCTCTTGTGATCTAAAAAGTTCTCTTGTTATCTAAAGTAAGGCCTTTTACAACAGCGTATAGAATCGCTTTACTTTATCCTTGTGTAAAAAATATGCAGGAACCCACATGCGTTTATGCATACAATTTGCTTTATCTTTATAGAATATTTCATCCAAATTGCCAGAGCAGGTGGAATAATGTATAAAGTAATATAAATATGCTGGGTTTAGTCGAGACGAATTAAAAATAAATATACAATGTTAGTGTATGGCTAAACTTGCTGATATTATATGATAAATAACAAAAGCTGGAGAACAGGATGAAGATATTAAACTCAACCTTTCCTTGAAATCAAATTGCGTGCGACCACCCTAACCTGAAAAATCTGTCCGATAATTATTGTTAGTAATAAAAAAGTGCTATAAAAAAGCAAATAAAAAGAGTATAATAAAAAATAAAGAAATAATAAGAGTAAACTAGTAAAATAGAAAAATGGAGAAAAAAAGAGTAAAATAGAAAAATGGAGAAAAAAAGAGTAAAATAGAAAAATGGAGAAAAAAAGAGTCTAAAGGAAAATGGAGAAATAAGGAGGAGTAAAAAGAAGAATTTTGACCCTTATTTCTCTTTATTTAGTTGTCCTTTTATTTTTTTCTCTGCAGGAATACCATAACAAGGCAAGCTACTACATAGAGCGCTTCAAATCCAGGTATGCTTGTGGTTTTATTCTTTCCCGGTTCCTGTTCGGTTTTCTGTTCGGGTTCTGTCTCCGATGCTGTACTGTTCTTCTCAAGTTTTGAAGTATTGGTTGAAGGCTTTGCTTCAGCTACTTTTTCTTTTTCGACTGCTTTTCCTGTTATTGCAAAGAACGAAAAGCCCGGTGTTTCTGCCGTGAAGTACAGGTACTTATTATCTTCTTTTAATAATTTCACGGGAATTTGTGACCATTTCTTGTCATTGTACCTGTTTAGAGTAATCGAGCTCTGGTCGATCTTCTTATCCTGCAGCCAGGATTTTTCAACCTTGAAACACACCACAGGATTTTCAATGTTATTTGAGTTAGCAAATCCGCCGTTTCCGACCCAGAGGTTGAAGTACTTATAGACCTCGCCCGAATCCAGGACTGAAACCAGAGTGGATTTTGTTTTGAGCTGTTCGGCAATGGTTGTGATCTTGCCTGCAGTCCTCTTTGCATCAAAGCTCACATATACAACACAGGTTGCGTTCTTTGCAAAATCAAACATTACAGGCTTTCCGTTTGTAACCCCTGTCTGGGAAAGTTCCTTGACTTGAACGTTAGTTTGAGGTTCAGGCGAACCACCACCACCGCCACCGCTGCTGTGATGGCTGCCTCCACTACTTGAGCTACTTTCTTCCATAACAGTTATCGTAGCAGTTTTTGATTTCGTGCCATTTGCATTTGTTGCAGTTAAGTTAACAGTATAGGTTCCTGCTGCGGAGTAAGTGTGTACTGGATTCTGCTCTGTTGAGTTAGCTCCGTCTCCAAAGTCCCAGTACCATTCATTTGCATTTTGCGAGAGATCATTAAAGAGAACTGTAAGGGGATAATATCCACTTGTCTTATTTACTGTAAAGTCTGCTACAGGAAGAATATTTTTTTCCAGAACGGTTATATCTGCATTTTTTGATTTCGTGCCGTTTGCATTGGTTACTGTTAGATTAACAGTATAGGTTCCTACTGCATAGAAAATATGCACCGGGTTCTGAGCAGTTGAATTATTTCCATCTCCGAAGTCCCAGAACCAAGAGATTGCGTTTTGTGAAGTGTCAGTGAACTGGACTGTCAGAGGAGAAGGACCACTGCTAATGTTAGTTGAAAAGTTTGCCTCAGGAAACACCGGTGCTTCTACAACTACAAGCGGGAGATAGTCTGTGACGTTGGCTGTGGAAAATATCTCTTCAGTAATGCCGTCATTGTCATTATCTGCTCTGGTTTGAGAATGTCCTTCTCCATTAGGCGTTCCCCAGAAGTTTCCTCCTATGTATGGCCCACCGGTAATACTCATGCCCGCGGTTTTAGTCGTATTCCAGTTATTTGAAGCGTTTCTAACCCTTGTATTATATGTGCTGTTGAAGTAATTATTAAAAACGTGGTTACCATTACTAGCGGCGCACATAGCAATACTATAATTTCGAGCACTAGTTATAGTATTGCTAGAGATCTCATTACTATCTGAAGAGTTCAAAAAAATTCCAAAACTGTTGTTATAAGCCCTATTTCTTGAAAGGGTGTTGCTGTTGGAAAGTGAGAAGGTTATCCCTTCAGTGATAGTATCCGAGAGCGTATTGTTAGAAATTTTGTTTCCGCTTGAGCTCATGATGTAGATGCCTTTATTATCGCGCGAAGCTACATTGTTGAGCAGGAAATTATTGCCGGAATTTACCAGATAAATCCCATAATTAGTATTTGAATTTACAGTGTTACCGGTAAGGTTGTTATTACTGCCAGCGTTTTCAAGCTGAATGCCTTGAAGATTCAAATTCACAATATTGCCTGAAAGGATATTTCCACTGGCTGAAGACTGTAAATATATTCCTTTGCTGTTTTGATATACAATATTATTGGCTAGGTAATTGTTACTGGAATTTGCAAGCCCGATGCCATTATTGGAATTCATCCTGGCAGTATTGTTGATAAGGTTATTGCTACTGCCAGCGTTATCTAAAATTATGCCGCTTTCTGAATTTGAATTTGCCAGATTTCCCGAAAGCGTGTTTTCGCTGGATTTTAAGGTCAGGTAAATGCCTTTTTTATTTCCAGAAGCGTTATTGCTGGTAAGGTTGTTGTTGTTGGAATATCGCATGGCTATTCCATATTCGCCATCCGAAACGGTATTGCCTTGAAGATTGTTATTGTGAGAATTATTCAGGAAAATGTTATGAGTGCTTGAACCTATAGTATCATTAAAAACCCTGTTTTCCGAGATATTATTTTCGTCAGAAAATACCAGGTTGATACCATTTGTACTGTTGAAAATTGTGTTGTTTATCAGAATGTTGTTATTTGAATTTGCCAGATAGATACTGAAATTCTGATTCGAATGTATTACATTATTTATTAAAGTGCTGCCTGTTGAGCCTTCCAGGCCTATACCATGTTTTCCTCCAGAAATATTAAACCCTTTAATTGTTATGCGATCTCCATTATGAATTTGGACTACGTATTTAGATGAGTCGGTCGCAACAATTTTTGTATCCTTAGGGCTACCGGAAGAAGACCTGATTACTAGGTCACTTATACCTATGTAGATATTTTCATTATAAGTTCCGGGTGCGACGATAATCTCATCGTTTGCACCTGCACTGTTCACTGCGTCCTGTATAGACTCACCTGAACTAACGTGAACCTCAGCCGCTGCCCCAATAATTGAACTTAACGTTAATATTAAAAAGGTTAGTAATAAAAACTTTATTTTGTTTATGCCAAATCCCTCCATACAAGTAAAATAAGTTTAAAATACAACTTTCATAAATTAATTAGAAACTAATTGCAAGTACAATATAAATATATCGGTTTTGATTAGTATAATTATAGAGAGATATTAAAATAGAAAAACTATAAAATGATGCCATGACTTACCGTAATTTTCTCATAATTTCTACCCTTTGCCCTTTTATACCCCAATATTCATTCCTAAGTATATTAAGCCGAGAATAAGTTAACACTGACGACATCTTGCGATTTCCCATCCGAGAATCTCAAATTAGCTT
>NZ_LZPK01000107.1:0-30410 GCF_001729375.1 Methanosarcina sp. A14
AGGAAGTAGAGTTTAAGGAAACAGAGAGTTTAGGGAAGTCTAAAGTTTAAGGAAATATAGAAAGTCCTGAAAATTAAAGAATTCTTAATTCCATTTCATAACATGTCTCTTTCGAGCCGCATATATCTTTTATTTCTTTAATTTTCTTGAAGCCCACTTTTTCATACAACTTTATAGCAGGAAGGTTTTCCGTATTTGCATATAAAAGAATCGAAGATATTCCATTTAACCTCATTTCTTTAATGCTTTCTTTTAATAAATTCTCTCCATGGTGCTTTCTTCTAAAATCCTTATCTATTGAAATTGAATAAATTACGGACTTTTTCTTAAAACCCTTTAGAGACAGAACAGGCTTCAAATAATATATGCAGTAACCCACAACCTGATCATAGCTTTTTGTCACATAAAAGATCTTTTTCATTCTTTTTGAATATCGTTTAACGCCATTTTGGCTTTTAGTTCCAAAACTTTCGGACTGAATTCGGATAATTTCAGGAAGCATGGAATCCTCTACAGATACAACGTTTTTTTTCTCGATCTGTATCCATTTTCTTATAAATAGATTAGTTATTATATCCTTCACCAATCTCTCAAAACTCGTTACATATACGTTGAATGTAACCTGAATTTGTGTTAGACCCATAAAAATCACTTATAAGCAAGTGTAACAATTTGCGAGCTTATCTCTGGATAATTCTTTAGTTCTGTGTCTGATTAATTGAATTTTCCGCTTCTTAACAAATATACGAGTGGTTTCCGATTCCATGTCTCCAGGAATACTCACAGCTTTTGAAGTGGAATTTAAGATCTGAAGTTTAGAATAAGTAAATTTTAAACTATTTTCCAGGATCAAAAAGCTTTTAACCCCCCTTTTATACTCACCTTTCAATCTTCTCTTCTGGAACAGTTGTTAACCTAGAGTGCTTGACTCCCTTTAAACTTATAATTTTTTCAGTCAGCTCTATTATTTTCTCCCCTTCTCCCTGCAGAATTATTACCTCAAAACACAAATTTGGCTCAATATGGAAGTGCACTGAGGAATTTATCAGATCCAGGTATTCGTGCTGAATACTTGCCAAGGTGCTCGATACCCCTTTTATTGAGCAATCATATACTATAGAAATCGTTGCAGCTCTTTTGCCCTTGATCTGCTGCATCCACTCATAGTGCTGATTATATGTTCTTATGGCATCCCTTATCCCCTCAGATCGAGAGGAATATCCTCTCTTCAGAAGAGCTTTGTCAGATTTACCCAGAAGTTCTCCAGGTAGGGAAACCCCTATTCTCATAAGCTTCCTTTCCATATACCCCTCCCGAAAACAAAAATTTTCTGTTAAGTACCTATTCACTCATCTGGTGGTAAAACTCAACAGTAAGCCTAGCGGAAAAAACTAATAATAGACCCCAAATTCTCCGCTGTGATTTCCAGAATTATATTCTTATATTTGATAGTAATCTCGTTGCATAAATAGTAATCGAAAGATGTATGAAATATAAGAAAGTTATTAAACTTAGAAATCCATCTAAACTTAGAAATCCATCAGCTTTTCAAAGTGTAGGGATAAAAATTTTTCCTGCCGGAACTTCTGCTTTTGTCCGGGTAATTTGTAGGAAAAGGGTGTTCCTGCAAAAACTGGTGATCACCATAAGTATAAAGTGAAATAATTTTACCTGCTTATTTTCAAGCCAGTTGTTTGCTGTAAATAAGTTTCAAGGTCGAATGATAGTGATTCTGGTGTCTGAGCTATAAAACTATAATTTTTTATTAGTATCCATAAAATCGGCAGTAACCTTACGGATTCCCAAAAAGCTTATTAAAGGCAGAGTTCTATAGCGTGAAACACATCTACGCTGAATTGGCTAACAATGAATTATTTTCTTGCTTATCAATTTAGTTTATTTAAAAAAAGAGTTGAAAATTATGGCAATCCAGAAAGGCGATTTCATAAAGTTGAACTACACAGGTAAGTTCGAAGACGGCAGGATTTTCGACACAACAGACGAAGAACTTGCAAAAAAGGAGGATATCTTTAATCCGCGCGGGCTTTACGGCGGAGACGTTGTTATTGTCGGGGCAAATCATACTATTGAGGGCCTTGATGAAGATCTTGAGGGAAAGGAAGTCGGCTACAACGGAAGCGTTGTAATCCCTCCAGAAAAGGCTTTTGGCCTGAGCGATCCCAAACTTGTAGAAACACTTTCTATCACGAAACTGAAAGACCGAAATGTTCATCCTGGTTTTCCTGTTGAAATAGACGGCAGAAGAGGAGTTGTCAGCAGGGTTATAGGCCGCAGAGTCACTGTAGACTTTAACAGCCCTCTTGCAGGCAAGACCGTTACCTACGAGTATACCATTGAAAATGTTCTTGAGACTGAAGTTGAGAAAATTCAGGGTCTGCTTGCCCTCTATACCGGCCTCAGGGATATGGAAGTAGAGACTGTTGATGGCGTTGCAAAGATTTATATTCCTACAGGTTTGACCTTCAACCAGCGCTGGCTTATGGCAAAGAATAGGGTTGCATCCGAACTTTTCAAGTATGCTGACCTTAAGGAAGTCCAGTTCATTGAAAAAATTACAGCTGAATCCGAAACTCAGGTACCAGCCGAGGCTGAACCCGAAGCTGACCTCAAAGCTGAACCCGAAACTGAGGAATCCTCAGAGCCGGAAGTCTGATTTCAGCTTTTAGTTGTTCAGAGAGGCGAAGAGCTCATTCTCTTCGCAAATTTTATATACCATAATCGGGTTTGTTGTATACGCTTCCCGGAATCTCATGGTAATCTGTACCTTTCCCTTTGCGGAAGCTGTAAGAATAATTCTTTCAACCTGCTGAGGTAGCCCAGCGGACCACGGCGCCGGTCTTGAAAACCGGTAGCGCCTTGCGCTACGGGAGTTCGAATCTCCCCCTCAGCGTTAATTTCTTAGTTTTTTTCTAAAAATAACTATAGCTTTTATAAGTTAAGCTTGAATATATTTTGGCTGTAAGTCACCGCATATTTTGAAGAAATTATGATTCTCTGGACCTGTCTAAAAGTAATTGACATAACATTTTTTCGGTATCTATAGGCTCTTTTTATTAATGGGTGGTTTTTATACCTCATTGGTGCGAAGAGCCGCTCATGATCATGACCGAGAGTGAAGGCGAGACTTCTCTCTTTTACTATTTTACATATCAGAATTTCTAGTTAAAAAAGGAGCTTTACTGCCTTCTCGGGATCTAACAGTCATGTTATACCTTCGTAATCCTTACCCAAGTCTTAATAACAGTTTTTCATAGTCTTAAAAAAGTTTTTCTTGTTATGTGCAGCCTTCTTTGATTAACAGGTCAACACTGATAAGTACACTCAATCAGACTTGGTTTCCATTTAACGGAAGCTATATTTATAAGTTTAATATCAGTATGTTTGATATTTTCAGATTTAATATTTGTAACTTTAATATTTCATTTAACATAGGTTTAATTATAATTTAAACTCAGACTTAATAATCATTTAAAACGCGCTTAACTTTAACTGCATATTAACTAACTATAATCGCAATTTGCTTCAGTTGCAATTCACTGCAACAGCACTTTACTTCAAAAGTAATCAATTGAAGTCGTGCCTAAGCATAATTTGACATAAAAATCATACTCAGGAGCAGTAATCAATGAAACGAAAGTGGGAACGAGATTTGGGACTTCAGGGACGGATGATTTTCACGATGTTTCTTCTGGCAGCAGTTTACTTTTTATTCCTGGTGTTTCTCTCGTACAACGGGACTCCAACAGTGGTCATGATGCTTTTTGTAGGCTCTTTCATGGCCATCCAGTACTTTTACTCAGATAAACTGGTGCTGTGGTCAACCGGAGCACATATCGTTTCTGAAAGCGAAGCCCCACAACTGCATGGGATAATTACGCGGCTCTGCGCAATAGCTGATCTCCCGAAACCGCAGGTGGCGATTGTCAGGACTCAGGTTCCGAATGCTTTTGCAACAGGCCGAAACCAGAACAACGCTGTTGTTGCAGTTACAACAGGAATTATGGACAAACTCTCTCCAGCCGAACTTGAGGCCGTGATTGCTCACGAGCTTACCCATGTCAAGAACAGAGATATGGCTATCATGACAATTGCCAGTTTCATCTCAACTCTGGCTTTTTACTTCGCCCGTTACGTCCTCTACTTTGGAGATATGGGAGGAGACAGGAAAAAAGAAGGTGGAGGCGTTTTGCTTGTCTGGCTAGTTTCACTTGCAGTCTGGGCTATCAGTTTCCTACTTATTCGAGCCCTTTCTCGCTACAGGGAATATGCCGCAGACAGGGGCGCAGCCATTATTACCGGACAACCATCGAACCTTGCATCGGCCTTAATGAAGATAAGCGGAGTCATGTCCAAGGTCCCACGTGAAGACCTCAGGTCAGTAGAGGGAATGAATGCCTTTTTCATAATCCCTGCAATCTCAGGTTCTTCCATAATGGATCTGTTTTCCACTCACCCGTCTGTGGAAAAAAGAATAGCCAAACTTGAAAAGATGCAGCAGGATCTGGGATAACCTGATGTACTCGTAAAATCCAGGCCACAGGACAAATCCTTGTCACAGAGCGAATTCCAGTTATAGGACAAATCCTTGTCGTAGGGCGAATTCCAGTTATAGGACAAATCCAGGTTATAAACTCTCATTAACAGGCACGAATCAAGAAAACGAATTCATACCGCGAATTAAGAACATGACTTAAAAAGGAGAAACTAAATGGGTCTTCGCGATTTAGTGGACGCAGTTCTCGGGAAGAGTACGCTTCCAAAAGCAAAAAGTGAGAAACTATTTGCAATGTCTACAGCCAGTATTACTCTGGAAAGCAATCTCGGTTTAAAACCCTCAGGATCGGCAGGGATCTGCTTTAAGCCAATAGGGGCTTCAGCGTATGAATCTACACGAAAAGAAATTCAGGAGCTCCTGGAATACAGTTCAAAGGAAACAGAAACCGATTTCAGGCTGGAAAACGACGAGTTCAATTTCCTGTGGGCTATTTTTAAAGACCCGGATTTAGAAGACCTTGTTGCAAACATTCACCTTGTAAGTGAAACCCTTGAAGAACGCGGCTTTGGCGGGCAGCTTCTCTGTGCTATTTACAGGTTTGACAGCGAACCCGAAGCCGGGAAAGCTGGCCGTGGAGAAACTGTTTACTGGATCTATAATTTTAAGCAGGGAACTTATTATCCCTTTGTCCCGCTTTCCGGCAAGCAGAGAGACAGTCCCTTTGAATTTAAGTTGAGATCGGAAATGGAAAGGGAAATGCCTATCGAAGAAAATGTAGAAAAGTGGTACCCTCTTTGGGGAATTCCATTCTAAAAGACTGTGACCTAAAAGACTGTGACGCCGAGAAGTTCAATCTATTTTATCCGAGAAGTTCAATCTATTTTATAACTCTTTTTCCTTAATTTTTAATTGAGTCCATTCAACTTGGTCATTCATAATCAAGCTCAGGTTTTGATCAAATTGGGGTTAATTTTTGATTAAGCTCAGTTTTAATCCTTGAGTTTTGAGCTCTTCAATAAGCTCTTTTGAATAATCGGGAACTGCACCTGGTTTTGATGCAACATACGTTCCAAGGATGCAGGCGATTGAAGCGGCTTTTGAAACTCCGTACCCTGAGAGGTAGGTGTAAAGAAAGCCTGCGGAAAAGGCATCTCCGGCTCCGACAGTATCTGCAACCTCGACAGGAGTTGTTTCTACCTCCTCATAAATGCCTTTATGGAAAACAGCGGCTCCTCTGGGTCCTCTTGATATACATATCACGGAAATTTCAGGATATTTTTCGGTAGCCAGGAGGCAGAAAGCTTTGTAAGAAGTAAGAGGTTTGCAGGTGCCGGGAGTGCCAGAAAGCATGCAGGAAATACTGGCGGCTTCTTCCTCATTCAGCTTTAAAATCGTCGTGTATTTTAGCGAAGAGAGTATCCATTCTTCTTTGTAATTACCTGTCCTCAAGTTTACATCGTAGAAGAAATATTTTGCTTTTATTTCCGAAAACAGCCTTTTCAGAGTTTTTCGATTTTCTTCCGACCTCTGGGCAAGGGTTCCAAAGCAGAAAACATCCCATTCTTCCCTGGAAAGAGCCTCAAACTCCTTTTCTCCCGGTGTAATTGAATCCCAGGCAACGCCTCTGTTAATCGTGAAAACCGGAATTCCTTCAGCCTGAAGTTGAACAGTAACCGTTCCTGTAGGTCTTTTTTTATCAATTAAGATGTAAGAGGTGTCGATCCCCATTGCTTCAGCCCTGGTAAACAGGCTTTTTCCAAGTTCATCTCTTCCGACTGCCGTGATCACAGCCGGTTTTGCTCCCAGTTTTGCAAGATGGGCTGCAAGGTTCAGCGGAGCTCCCCCAAGGTGGGCTGAACCTTTGATAATATCAAAAAGAGCTTCCCCAAAGGTAAGGGCTTTAATTGACTTAATGCGGCTGGAATGAGAATTTTCATTCATCAATACGGTATATTGATTTATGAGTGATAATACTTTGACATGCAAATGCCGTAAATAAAAAATTTAACAAGCTTGAGATCCCAGTTATACAGAGTTATTTACACTATGAGCCTATCCCAAAAGTCACTTTATTCAAAATTGTTAGGAATTTTCAAAGTTGTTTCCATGATCTTGATTGATTATTCGCAATACAAGACCCAAGAAGCAAATTTCAAGTTTTGGGATGAGCTCTATAAATAGTTTTCATATCTTTATAATTTTTCTTCAATTTTCGGACTGATCCATGTAAGTTCTCAATTTCTAAAAACTTTAAAAAAACAGTTTTATGAAGATAAACCAAATAATTGTATATTTATAAAACTTGTTATATAGTTGTATGAAGAAAAATCTGCGCTCAACCTGCTCGCTTTTTCTTGTCTTTCTTTTTTACTGTCGGATTTGTGGTGTTGGGAAGCGCAGAAAAAGCTAATAATAGCTCAAAACAAAATTATACATTTAACGAAAGTAACTACTCTCATCATTAGAATGGCCTAAGTTCGCCGACAAGTAACTATATATGAGGATATCCAAGAAATACTTATATTTTTACTACAAAATACAATTCTTCACTGTTCTCAAATAATTCAACTGTGGTATTTTATTGGAACTTTTATGGTGAACTTTGTGAGTTTAGAATGAAACCAGATTCAGAGGTAGCGGATAATTATTCATTAAATTTGATAAATTGTTTTATACCAAAACAGGATATGAACAGCTGGATGAAAAAATCGCTAAGACGAAAGAGAAAAAGGAACAGCTGTTAAAAGTACTGGTTTTTCCAGAGATTCCGTTGCATAACAATGCAGTGGAATTAGCAGCAAGGGCAAAAGTCAGAAAAAGAGATATGAGTCTCCAAACCATAACAGAGGATGGAACAAAGGCAAACGACACATTTATGACGATTGTTCAGACAGCAAAGAAACCGGGGGTAAGTGCATATAAGTATGTAATAGAGTAGGCAGTGCATTTGAGATACCATTTCTGTCTCAACTCATCACAGAGAAAAAAGCTCATTGAGTGCAAAGTGAAAACTTATCACTTAATTTGAAGAGGATAGGACTGGAGGATAATTTATAGATAGGAATATAGGTAAGCTAATTATATTATTCTAATTACTCTAACGAAAAATTACTCTAACGAAAACAAATAGACAGCAAGAATACCAGAAATACCGGGTTAGGTACCGGAACAGATTTGTCAGGAATAATAAAGAAAGCATGAAAGTCTCAGACCTATTCGGCTTGAGGTCTTTTAAAAAAGCAAAGGGGAAAATACATGGGATTATTCAAAAGGATGGAGACAGTATTAAAATCGAAGATGAATACAGTTCTTAACAAGGTGGAAGACCCACGGGAAACGCTGGACTATTCCTATGAGAGGCAGCTCGAACTTCTCCAGAACGTGAAGAGAGGAGTTGCGGAAGTTACAAGCTCAAAAAAGCGCCTTGAGCTCCAGCGTGTAAAACTGGTTCAAAATATAGACAAGCTTGAAGGGCAGGCAAGAGATGCAGTTGCCGCTGGTAGGGAGGATCTTGCAAGGCTGGCACTTGAGAGAAAAGCAGCCCTTGCGCAACAGATCGAAGGAATCGACAGGGAAATTGCAGATCTTGAGAAGCAGCAAGAAAAATTGATAGCTTCGGAAAAGCGCCTTTCAACGAAAGTGGAGATTTTCAGGACCCGGAAAGAGTCGATTAAAGCCCAGTACTCAGCTGCTGAGGCCCAGGTAAAAATAAACGAATCTGTTACCGGCATCGGTGAAGAAATGGCAGATGTAGGCCTTGCACTCGAAAGGGCAGAAAATAAAACCGAAGAAATGAAAGCGCGGGCTGAGGCAATTGACGAGCTTATGGAAGCTGGTACACTCGAAGATCTTACAGGCAGCAGGGACGAAATTGATAGGGAACTTTCAAAAATCAGTGCCCAGAGTAACGTAGAATCCGAACTTGCCAGGCTTAAGGCCGAATCCGGAAAAGGGCCTGAAAAAGCGAAAACCGTGGAAGAAGGTACGGAAGAACGAAAGGGGGTCTGAAGTTGATAATCAGGATTATGGGTGAAGGCCAGTACAGGGCACCTGAAGCTCTCTGTGACGAACTGAACCAGATTGATAATCGGATCGTGGTTCTTGTTGAGGAAGGAAAAGTCGAGGAGTTCCGAAGCGAACTTGCCAGATTGATCTCCAAAATAAAGGAAAAAGGGGAGCCTATTGAAGCGGAAGAGCTTCTGAAATCCGACATTATCGTACCCCCTGAGGACCTGAGCCTTGAAGAAGCAAAAGACGTGTTTAAAGGTGCAGGAATTTTTGAGGATTGAGGCTGTAACCTAAGAACAAGTCCTAAAACAAATCTATGAACAAGTTTTAAAACAAATCTATGAACAAATCTATGAACAAGTTTTAAAACAAATCTATGAACAAATCTATGAACAAGTTATAAAACAAATCTATGAACAAATCTAAGAACAAGTTCTAAAACAAATCTATGAACAAATCTAAGAACAAGTTCTAAAACAAATCTAAGAAGAAATCTAAAAAAATAACTTTCCGGCACCGAAAATAAGAGATAGCAGGCCTCTAAGGCCTGCGTTCACCGAATAACCATTACTGGAACCGTTGAATGCCTTAAGACCTTTTCTGCAACACTACCAATCAGGAATTTTTTGATGCCTGTCAGACCCTGTGTACCCATTATTATAAGGTCAATATTGTTTTCCTGGGCATATTCAAGGATCTTATCAGCAGGAATGCCTTTCAGGAAAGTAGGCTTAACTTCAAGCCCGGCTTCTTTTCCCAGTTTTTCGACATAGTTAATTGCAGCTCTCCCCTTATTCGTAAGATATTCTTCCAGTCCTTCGCTCCAGCTCTTAACCGTCCGCGTAGTTACTGCATGCTGAGTCGAAATTACATAAAGAGCGTCTACTTCAGCATCTGCAGCCTTTGCGAGATTAATTCCATAAGAAGCTGCTCTTTCTGCATTCTCCGAGCCGTCAGTTGCAATCAAAATTCTTTTGAAATGACTTCCTTCCATACTATCCACCCCCTTTTTGATACTATAAAGACATATTTTCTATTCTTGCTTTAAAATTCATAGGCAGTGTGACGAAAGTTCTGTAAAATATGATTGACTCTATATCTTTTTTCTTCACCACAAAAAAATAGGATGTAGAGTCAATGGTTAATCTATTCTCATTCATAAAAGATTATCTTGTCGATCAGGAAGACAAAATTCGCCAGTTAATTACCTGATTTTAAATTTTGTCATGGAGAAGGAAGCCTTCCTCCAATCTCGTGCATAACGTTATGAGCGTACTGATTAGCGGAAAGCCAGTAGAAACGACTACAAACACCGAACTCTCCTTACCAAATATGGAGAACTTGAATTTTTAAAGCTTCAGTTCCATTAAAGCTTCAGTTCCGTGAATTTCCTTTTGAAACTCAAGTATTTGAAAAGTATTACGAGGTTGAAAAGTCCATATTCTTTTTATTTCCTTGTTAGTTCTCTCCATTATATTTGGTGTCCTTATTCTTTTCCAATGACTCTGTGGAAACTGCATATAGTTCATTACATCATACTGAAAATGTTCAAGAGTATCAGCTGTACTTTTATATCTCATATTATCCAGTTCCCTTATCAAGTCCTGTAACTTCTGACGATCTACCAACGCTTCTTTTATTTTCTCTGATACTTCTTTGTGCTTCTTTTTTGGAACCTTTTTTGGAGCTTGTCTTATCAGATGAACGTGACACATCTGCCAACCTGATCCAATAAAGGATTCTCTAACTGCTTTTTGTATTCCTTTATGACCATCAGAAACAACTAACTTGACGCCTCTTAATCCTCTCTCTTTAAGGTCTTCGAATAGACCTTGCCAGAAAAAACAGATATAATCAGTACAATTTGTTAAATTCCATTGAACTCTGTAGAATTTATCAACTCTTTAACTGCCGCGTTATTATTAAAATGTATTATGCCCAAAATAGGCAATAGTAATAGGCAATAGTTAGAGATCAACTAATTTTACACACCTATTTACAGACCTGAAACGAGTAAAAATCAGTTTAAAGACTTTGAAAAACAAAATATAGGGCAAAATATTGTAGATTGGTTGTCCTTATGTTCAAATAAGTATTTAACAATATTATAGCAAATATTATATCAGATATTATAGTAAAATTTTAATAGATTTTAAAGAGGTTTTATTCTGGAGCTTACCTTTAAAGGCGGGTGCAGGGAAGTAGGACGTTCGGGTTTGCTGATAAATAAGGAGGTTCTGCTTGATTATGGCATAAAGACCGGGGATATCCCGGAGTATCCTCTCAACGGTATGGAACCGAAGGTTGTGCTCGTCTCACATGGGCATCTTGATCACTGCGGGGCTGTTCCAAACCTGATGTACCAGAATCCTGAGGTTTTCATGACACCGCCGACTGCAGATCTTACTTTTCTGCTGGGAAAAGATACCCTGAAGCTTGCAGAAAGAACGCTATCAGGAGTATCTCCTTTTGATCCCGATGACCTCCAAAAACTTGCCAATCGAACACAAAAAATCGATTATAACAAGCCTTTCAAAAGTCATGGGTACAGTATCTGCTTTTACAACGCAGGTCATATCCCTGGAGCATCTGGAATCTTCCTTGAGTCGGAGTCTGGAGAAAGCCTGTTTTATACCGGAGATTTCAGCCTTAAAGAAACAAGGCTTGTACCCGGTGCGGCTGAGTTTCCTGAAGCTGATACTCTTATTCTTGAGAGCACATATTTTGGGGAAGAACATATCCCGCGAAAAGAGACTGAAGAGAGGTTTATCGAATCAATCCTTAGTACTCTAGATAGGGGCGGCACTGCCCTTATCCCTGCCTTTGCCATAGGCAGAACTCAGGAGATACTTATGCTGCTTGATGCTCATGGAATTCAGGCTTATGTGGACGGCATGGGCAGGGACGTTTACAAGATCCTTAAAAAATATCCGGAATACCTTAAAAATCCCGAACTTCTTAACCGGGCTTTCGGACGTGCTATTCCCGTAAAAGACCAGCATCGAGATTCAGTACTCAAAGAGCCTTCTGTTATTGTTACTACAGCCGGAATGCTGAACGGAGGGCCTGTACTTTACTACCTGAGCCGACTTTACAAAGACCCCAATTCCAAAGTCTTGCTCACAGGCTACCAGGTTGAAGGCACAAACGGCAGGCTTGCGCTTGAGCACAGATTTGTTGAGACCAGGGGAGATATCCTCAATCTCAAGCCCAGGGTAGAACAGTATGACTTTTCTGCACACAGTGGAGACAGTGAGCTCAAGAAGCTTGTGAAGGATTTCTGCAGAAAAGGCACTCAAAGGGTTTTTGTAATGCATGGAGATAAAACCGAAGCTTTTGCAGAGTGGATTTTAGAAGAAACCGGTGTGGAAGCTTATGCACCTGCAAATGGAGAATTATTTTCTATCTAAGCAAGAAAAGAAAAATAGCAGTCTTTTTAGCCTGCGAAATGCTTAAACCCGGACGACTCTAATTAGTTTACATGATTCTCAATCCTGAATCCGAAGTGCTTAAAACACTCTCAAAGAGTATACTTCTGGCTGCACGGACTGCCCCGAAAGCCAAAGGTGTAGACGATATAGTGACTGCCCTTGTCGAAAAACCTGATATCGAAGTGCTTGCCTCGACAATGGAAAAACTGGCGGATGAAAAAGGCGCAGGCTTTGCTTTTCTAAAAAGGGATGCTGCAAATCTTCGAAATGCAGGGACTGTTGTCCTAATCGGTGTTGAAACCAGCGGGGCTGCAGGTCTGAACTGTGGAGCCTGCGGTTTTGAAACCTGCACTGAGATGCTGAACCGGAAAAAAGTAGAGGGAGATTTCAGGGGCCCGAATTGCATGCTCAAATATGTAGACCTGGGAATAGCTATAGGTGCAGCCGTTGCAAAAGCCAAGGATTTCTGCATTGACAACAGAGTGATGTACTCAATTGGTGCGGCAGCTAGAGTTTCAGGCTTGCTTGATGTAGATGTGGTTTTTGGAATTCCTCTGAGCGTAACCGGGAAAAATATCTTTTTTGATAGAAAATAAGACATGTAAGAAAATAAATGGTCAATTTGTATTATTGGTATTATTATTAATATCATATTTTTATATCTTGGAAAAAGGGCTCTTCGTTGTTTTGTGTGGATATTTTCGTAATGTCCTCATAAAAACCAATGAATTTTCGAGTTGAAAATCATCTTATCCACAGGGAATAACGAAGAGCCGGAAAACGAGACCTAAAACCACAATTTTTTGACGTTGCTTGTCAGAACAAAAACTGCAAGCTTTATGGTCTTACTAACCAAGGCAATATTACTGGAAATGAAACTTACATAAATCGTGAAAAAAAACAAGAAGATATGTTTACCGCCACCACAAGTGTGGCAAAGTATTCAATGATCATACAGGTACCTTTTATCATGACCTGCATAAAGATGAGCAAACTATTGATTTAGCTCTGAGTTTGAACAAGGTTGTAAGAGATGGACTAAGGTCGCTGAATTTTATTCCTGTTAGTGTGTTAATGGATTATTTGAGATGGGTCAATGAAGAAAGAAATCGAGTGCTACGCGCTCGATTAACTATAAATAACTTATTTCAAATTAAAATTTGAGAACTTAATAGCGAATGCTATAAAATTATTCAGTGTAATATTATTTTTTGAAAAATGTAAGTGAAAGTTATAGCTTAAGAATTTTAAAATCTGATCAATAATATAGTCTACTTTGAAAATCAGTAGATAAAAAATAAGATCAATTGGTTTTTATCATTCGGAAGCCAGTCTGATCGGAACTACTGATTTAAAACCGCAATGCTAATAGCAATTGCAATTAAAACGCAGTTTCGATACATTTAGTAATCTGTTTAATCAAAAAGCTTCTTGGTAAATATTGATAAGAAATTGGAATTAAAACAAGGCATGGAAGACTTTGTATAGTTACCTTAACGAATTTCATGAAAATAAGGTTTGTGTATATTGAAAATTTTTCAATAGTCATACTGTATGTAAATCTGGTAATTCACAAAAGATCTAATTTGTCATCAATTCTATCACTTTATACACTTTTTATTAATTACTCATACTAACTGTAAAAGCATTTTTGAAATCAATTATCCATATACCATCAGGATGACTTGCTTTTGACAGTTTCAGAAACTCATACTTTGTAATTAGCTTTTCTTTTAGGAAAGGGCATATAAAGTGGATTTCTTTGGAACGCATCTCCAGAATGCGCTTTTTCCATTTAGAATCCCTATAGCTGACTGTTGCTCCAACTTCCCCATTATGAACACAGCCGAGGGGTTTTAGTGTGAACCTTGCAGTTATAGAAAGAGGTTAATTAACAAAATTATGAAGTACTTACACTAAAAATTTTTAAAAAAGTTGCTGAAAGCTGAATATTTTAAAATTTAATGTTTAACGACTCAGTTTCATAATTTAGTGATGAATATATAACTAAAATCACTAGATTTTGGAACTGATTACAATCCTTGTGATTATGCTTATAGATTGAAGGCTTCACATATCGAATATTACTTTTTATTGGAGACTGAGTTCTTTTTAAGAATTTAGATTTTCAATCACGAAATTAAAAAATCACTAGATTTTGGAACAGAGTCTGTTTAACTTCTAATTTATAATTCTAACCTAAGAGCAGAAATTTTCATGAACCTCATGTTCTCTGCAGATAAAATGCTATTGGAAACCCTATTATTGTTGGAATCCAGAAAGAAAATACCCTGTAGCTGAGTACAACAACAACAGCAATTGAGCCAGGCACTCCCAGGCCTGTATAGAGAGCAGCCATCGAGCTCTCTACAACACCAATTCCGCCTGGCAGGAGAAAAGCTATTTTTCCTAAGAGAATAGGGAGCCCATATCCAACGATTAGTATCTCAAACCCTACAGGAAACCCTGCGGCTATGAAGAAGAAATAAAGGGTCAACATATCGAAACTCGTAAAAATCACAGCCCCAAGAAGCGGGCGTTGCCAACCTCCGTTGCTTAAAGTATCAAGAGCTGCAAAAATCCGGTTTACTGAAGCCTTGGTTGGAGCAGGCTTGTAGGATTTATGCAAGAGCCGGGCAAAGTAAGCCGCTATCCTGACAACAATAAGTGTGAAAGCTGTCCTGTTTTTTAATCCCCAGTTTACTGCTGCAAAGCCCAGACCAAGTAAGGTGAGGACTAGAATAAAAGCAAAAAACTGCACCGAAGAAAGGTTGTGGGTAAACAGAAGATGAAGAATTCCGGATATAGCCAGTACTGTCAAGATCATATTGTTGAAAATGGTGGGCAGGGTACTTGCAAGTCCTGCGCCTTCGGCACTAATACCATATTTCCGTACCCATTGGTAAGTCGCTGCAGCATTTCCGAAAGGACCTCCTGCCAGCATGCCTATACTTGAAGCGGCGAGCGTTATTATAGCTCCTTTTAATATTGGGATAGTATGTTTTACTCTTACTGCGATGGAATTTATAAGATAACCCGCTCCCAGGTAACTGACACCCTGGCCAAGAGCAGCCAGTAGCACAGCCCATGGAATCATTGTCTCGATAACATGCGCGGATGCTTCAACCGAAGCAAGCTGTGGAAGAATAAGGTTAACAGCCAGCCCTATAAGGATAAGTGTTGGAACGTAGCGGCCTATTTTTAATACCATAGGTGTGGGAGATAGCAGACTTCTGTGGATATTGTTCTCACTTTTTTTCCCTGATTTACCTTCGTTCCGGCCTATAATCATTTAAAATCCTCTATCCAAGACATTCACATTTAAAATTTATTCCAAGCACGATCGGACACAGTACTATAGAACACATTTTATATGGCTATACTTTTTGGCAGTCTTTATATGGCTATACTTTTTGGCAGTCACTTATTTACAATTTATTTAATACTGTAATTATATTTATCTTTCTCAAATAAGTATTATCGAGTAACATTTCACAGCCTTTAATTATTATTAGGGAGAATTCTTTCCCATGACAGAGACTGTATATCTTCTTTTTCCTATTATTTATGCTCTTATTAATGCAGCTTCATATGCCCTGTATGGAATTGATAAATTCAAGGCAAGAAAGAATAAATGGAGAATTTCAGAACAGAGCCTGTTGCTTGCTTCTTTCTTCGGACCAATCGGTGCACTCCTCGGAATGCAGCAATTCAGGCACAAGACCCAGAAACCGATCTTCAGATTCCTGGTGCCTACGTTTTTAGGAATTCATATCCTGTTAGTGCTCTGGATCAATCTCTAAGACGAAGGAACTCAGCTTTAGGCTCAACAAATAACAAAAACGGTTAAACGAGTACAAGAGATAGAAAATATATCTGTGAAGGAGAGATAAGCTTAGAGAGAAAGTAAGCTTTAGAGAGAAGTAAGCTTTAGAGAGAAGTAAGCTTTAGAGAGAAGTAAGCTTTAGAGAGAAAGTAAGCCTTAGAAAGAAAGTAAACCTTAAAATGAGTGTACAAACTAACATTATTTCTATTTTTTTATAAAACTTTTTGATAGTATTCTTTTATAGAATATAAGGCATCACAGTTTTTATTCCTTATCCTTTATCAAATCACGCTCTGAAAACTGTTTTGAAAACTGCAAAATGACAGGTAAAGGCAGAAGACAGGATAAAAATTGCCATTGCGGGAGTCGGAAACTGTGCAAGTTCACTTATACAGGGAATTGAATACTACCGACAAAAAAGGGCATGGATTCTTTCGGCCTTATGCATTGGGAACTCGGGGGCTACTTGCCGTATGAGATTGAGGTGGTAGCAGCTTTTAATATCGACCGGAGAAAGATAGGAAAAAGATATATTAGAAGCTATATTTTCGTTTCCAAACTGCACAATGCTTTTTCTGTCCGAATATTCCTCAGACAGGGACAAAGGTAAATGCAGACCTTTTCAGGAAACGGGGAGTAAAACTGGAAAGTACTTATTAACTTAACACTGAAGAAAATACCGATTCTTAACATGCTCAACAGGAACAGGCTTGACTCCAGGAATAAATCGAAAACCAAAGCTGTCCAATCAGTAATTGAAGCAAGACTTGATAGCAGAAATATCTACGTATGTCCGCGATTACACTCCCTGGCAGAAAGATAATGTCTGCTTCCTGGAAATGGAAGGAAAACTCTTCGGAGATGTACCCATGAAAGATGTGCCCATGAACCTGGAACTCAGGCTTTCGGTTAAGGATTCCCTAACTCGGCAGACGTGGATCGATGCAATCAGATTCTGTAAGCTAGCTCTTGACAGAAGAAAGGAAGGGGTTCTTTATTCACTCTAGGCGTATTTATGAAACATCCACCTGAACAATATCCCGATGATGAAGCATATCGTATGACTGAAGAATTCATTGCCAATAACCTGTAATTAAGGTGCAGTTCTAGAAGAACCCCAAAAGAACCTGAATATAAAATTAGTTTGAATTTGGTTTCCCTGAAAGTTTTCAGGGAAATTCAAGGCTTGAGAGAGCCAGATGAATTGATTTGGAGATACATTTATTTGGACTTTGGAGATGCACTTATTTGGGCGATATCTCTTCCACCTCTTCAGCTCCGGCATCGAGTTCCTTTTTCTGTTGAGAGTCAAACTTAAGTAAAAGGGCCTGGAACTCTCCAATGTGTGTTTTTTCCTCTTTTGCCACATCCATAAGCACGGCTTTTATATTCGCATCTTTTGTTAAGTTTGCCATCTGCTCATAAAGGTTTACAGCATCAAGTTCGGCAATAATTGCAGCTCTTAGTATTTCTTTATCAATATCTTCTTCAGATATGCTTTTAAGATCTATAGGTATTTTGGATAACAACTTGTTATTCCCCCTTGTTTACATGTATGTGGATATAAAAATAAATACGTTTACTATATTGCACTTACCAGATTACACTTACCAAATCAGGGAATTGAATCAGCCGTAGCTGATCCTGTAAATTGCATTATTCTTGTCATCCGAAACAAGCAGGGCTCCGTCAGGCATTACAAGGACATCAACAGGTCTTCCCCAGGCTGCAAGTCCTTGAAGCCAGCCATTGGCAAAAGGTTCATAACTTACAGGCTTTCCGTTCTCCAGCCTGACAAGGGAAACCCGATATCCGATTGGGATTTTTCTGTTCCAGGATCCATGTTCTGCAATAAAAATCTGGTTTCTGTACTCTTCAGGAAACATTGTGTCTGTGTAAAAGGTCATTCCAAGAGCAGCAACATGCGGCCCCAGTTTCATTTCGGGAGGTGTGAATTCCGAGCAGTTCCTGAGTTTCCCAAATTCAGGATCCGGAATATCTCCCCCATGGCAATAAGGAAAACCGAAATGCATTCCCTTTACAGGTGCCCTGTTAAGTTCATCCGGAGGCGCGTCATCTCCAAGCCAGTCCCTTCCGTTGTCAGTAAACCATAATTCTTCGGTCCTGGGATTCCAATCAAATCCTACACTATTCCTGACACCCTTTGCAAAAATCTCAAGCTGGCTTCCGTCGGGCTCCATTCTCATAATTGTTCCATACCGTTCGTCCTCTCCCTCCTTATTACAAACATTGCAAGGCATTCCTACAGGCACATACAGCTTTCCATCAGGCCCGAATTTAATGTATTTCCAGCCGTGAGCGCGGTCGGACGGAAAATTATCGTTCACCACAACAGGTTCAGGCGGATTTTCAAGCCTTGCTTCGATCTCATCATAGCGGATCACCCTGGAAACCTCAGCGACATATAGCGAACCGTTCCTGAACGCCACCCCGTTTGGCATGTCCAGGCCCTCAGCAAGCACAAGAACCTCGTCGGCTTTACTGTCATTGTTCCGGTCAAGAACTGCATAAACTTTTCCTGTATCCCGGCTTCCGACAAAGATAGTGCCATTAGGGCTAAGCGCCATTGACCTTGCACCCTCAATATTCTCAGCATAATATCCAATGGAAAAACCGGGAGGAAGCTCGATGCAGTCAAGTCCTATCCCGTTTTCTCCGCAGTCATTAAGTGGTATGGTTCTGAGAGCCGCGTAAGCTACAAAAATAAGTGCAATGACTGCAAAAAAACCAAGTATTATTCTTGTTCCTTTCATTTCCCCCACCATTTTTTGAGATTTTATCATATGAGAATTTCTGCAGTCTCAAAAAGTTCTCTTTCAGTCTCAGGTCTAGAATACCCTTGTCCTTTCCAGCGGATAATTCCTTTCTGATCCAGCAAAAAGACATAGGCAAGGTTCGTATCTTCCATTCCAAGAATTTTCTGATAGCCGGAGTAATCTCCATAATAAGTAACTACATTGCCATGTTTTTCTACTGGAATCCCACTTCTCATACCTGAGTCGATTACCCAGGAGACGATCTTCCAGGCTTTGTTTATCATCGGAATTTCATAGATTGCAAACCTGCTGTCTTTTCCGAATTTCCTTTCAAAAGGCTGAACCCAGGAATCAATCATATTCTGGGCACTACGCACAAAAGCAATACAGACGAGTGTTACCTTTCCCTCCAAAGCACCTGGAAAATTTACGACGTCACCGACAAGTGCTTTTGATGTGATTTCCGGAAAAAGCTGTCCGATAATATTTTGTTCAGTTTTTTCAGGATAGACATCCCTCTGATTAATTGCCTCATTCTTCGAAGATTCAACCTCTTCTGAAATAATCTGCTCTAAATTCTCCTGATCTTTTTTAATTAAGCTCCCCCCATTTGGAATTAGAGAATAAAGATGAAAAGACGTACAAATTATACAAGTTTATCATATGTGACGACATAATGAACAGGTGGGAAATTCAAAGGCATTTTTATCCATAGAAAACCACATCCGAAAGTGGTAGTTGTGGATAGGAAAATACAATCGGAATCGTACAACAGGAAATGATCTTTTTGCGTTAAAATGAATATTGTAATTTTACAAATAAAAACCCTACTCAACTGATAGAAGAAGCCAGGGAAGATGTCAAATCGGGCAGACTAATGGATAAACAACGAATCTTTGAATAATTCCTAAGATATGTAGCGTTTTTAAATACAGCGAAAATCGTACCGAATACCAGGGCCTAAAAATTGCAGGTATAGCATCCGTTTTCACGAATTTTTACATAGACGTCCCCATATTGAGAATCAACATGTCTAGACCCGCTAGTCAAATATCAAATTTAGAAAACAAGGTAATTCAAGAGCTTAAAAGTGAAGTTTTACAGTTCAGAAAATCCACGGATGAGAAAACATCCATGGAAACGAGGAATATCCATGGAGACGAGAGAAAATCCATGGAAAACAAGATTCTGGATATTATAGCAAGCTAAATGGGCGTTTTGAAACGGGGGTGATGATTTTAAAGAAAAGTATCAGCGGCATTTTTAAAGCATGAAAAACGATACTGCATACAAAAAATAGATTAAAAATATAAAAAACCGATTACATTAGGCGTTTTCATAAAACTTGAATTTCATTACGAATTTAAGGAATATGGGAACAATAGAAAACATAAACTAAAAACAGGTATATAAGGACTCTTTATTGGTTGCTTAACAAGATTTGACAGTAGAAAAACCAATTAAAATAGAAAGAGTTATATGTTTGAGTAAACATATCACCATCGTGGGCCAACCCAAAGTATCAAGACCAAACAAAAAAATCCTGTGAACTGTCTCAGCCGATTTCGAATCCTCTTTATTAGGAAGCAGGAATTCGCATCGGCCAGCCCACGTTTTTTCTATTATTACGATCTCGTTTTCTGTGCTTGTATTCCTCTTTTAACCAAGTCGTCTTTAGGTATTTCAGGTAGAGGATTATCCTCAAATCCTTTTATGATATTGAATTTTTGAGTTTTATATTATACGAATTATAAAATAATAAGATGTTAAGTTTATATGAAAAATAACTCAGAAATTGTGGTAGCTGGATAATTACGGTAATTGAAGATTTCTTTGGTTTTTGTTTCTGGCGGCGGGTTTTTGTTAGGAGGGGGCGGGGCGGTGGACTTATTATTTGGGTGGGTTTTTGAGTTCACTTATGAGAATTCTGCAGGTTAATAGCGATAATAAGCATTTCTTAGTTGGGTGGATAAAATGAATCTATCAAACTTTGTAATAATAGTCCCCTTTTTGATTTTTTCATTTTAACTACTGTAATTCACTTAAATAGCTTTCATCATAATGATCAGTTTAGATCTAAACCTTTCATTATAATGAAAAGTATAAAGGAAGAAGAAGGATCAGGTATGTTTTTGTGTGGAAAATGATTCTTGGAGTGGAATGATTATGAATGAGTGTACTTGATTGTGAAATTATTCATTCGAGAAGCCATTTCCATACCGGTTTCAAAATAATTTTTTTTCCTCCTGCATCAAGTATGTCGTCCTCTTCAAACGTCAGGATAAGCCCACTGTCCAGTTTATAAGTCGTCATTGCCTCTATTAATCCTTCAATTTCTCTCTTTCTTGTTTCTGGACTGTTCAGGTCCACTGAAACCTGAATTGCTTCCTTGATCCGCATCCCTTCCCTCAGCACAAAATCACATTCCTTTTTTTCGGAATGATAATACAGTTCTTTTTCTCTTCTAAGAAGTTCAACAAAGACCAGGTTTTCAAGCCTCTGCCCTTTGTTTTCGGAAAAATTGAAAGCTACTGTTTTCAGGAAACTGTTGTCAATCGTGTAGATTTTTGAAGACGATACCTTCTGCTTTTTCAGTGAGTAGTCAAACCTGGGGAGCTGGTAGAGTAAAAACACATTCTGGAAGTAATCAAGGTAGTTTTTGATCGTACTTAAACTCTTTATTCCGGTTATTTTTCTCAATGTGGGATAGGAATACGCTCTGCCCACATTGGAAAGCAGGAACAGAACCAGGTCCTTAAGAGCTCTTACCTCTTTTATATTGTAGCGGACCAGAACGTCTTTGTTCAGGATATCTTCGAAATACCCTCTGGATAGCTCAAGGTCCCCACTTATCAGGACAAGCGGAAAGCCTCCTTTTTCGAAGTATTCCAGAAAATAGCTAAATATCTCAGCTTTTCTGGAGCTTGTAAGCATGCCAGATTCTATTTTTTCTCCTGTGATTTCGATACCCTTCAGACGCAGTAACTCCCTGAAGGAGAAAGGAAAGAGTTTGAGCACTTTGTTTCTTCCGGTCAAAAATGTAGAAATTTCTGAACTGAGAAGCTGGGAATTCGAGCCTGTAGCAAACACTTTTTTGCCTTCTTTGTAGAGGTTGTTCAGCCACCTCTCCCAGAGTGGCACATTCTGTATTTCATCAAAAAAATAATACACCTGCCCTGTTCCGCTTTTGTCCAGCTCCTCCCTATAAAACTCAATTATGAGGTCCTGCAAATCCTGAAAATTCTTAACTTCAAAATCCGAAAGCCGGATATCATCAAAGTCCACATAAAACTTAACTCCTTCCAGCTGCCCGGCTATCAATTTCAAAAGCGAACTCTTCCCACACCTCCTGATCCCCGAGATGATAACGATTTCATTTCCCCGGAGGTATCTCTCAAGATCTATATCGCGGTAAACAAGCTCCTCCACTTTCCTGAAAGATTCTTGCTGATCGATTATTACCTGTCGAAGCTGGCTTTTCTCCATCTAAGTTAGATATCTGAAAGCTGGTTTATATAGTTTTCTTTGGCATTTTACTAGTGTTTATAAAAGAATGTGAAATTGTAATGTAAAGTTTAAAAAGAGATATCTAAGTTTAATCACCTTCCTTGGGTCTGTAATCTCTAACAAAATCAACGAGATTCCACAGGAGTGAAAACGTTTATGAAAATTTCCGGCGGCGGGCTTTTTGTTTGGAGGGGAGACGGGCGGTGGACTTATTTTTGGAGGCGGGTTTTTTGAATCGATTTTTTGAGTGAACCACGCCCGTAAGCCCAATTTTGAAGAATTTCTGAACTCAGGGCTGGTTAGAAGAATTTCGATGAATCTTAAAATGGGGTACCATACGACTGCGAAGCAGGCGGCGAAGACCGAAAAAGATTGAAAATTACCTTGAAATTTGATATGTAATGACAAAAATAATCAGAGATACCATCATCAGACCAAAAACAGTTTCTCCCATTACTAACGGTTGCATTAACGTTATTGATATATCAGGCTGTATATTTGGAAAACTGTATCCTGTAAAGGTAGTGAGACTAAAGTAGAGATAGTCAATCAGTTTGACTTCTCTCCCTTGAACAATTATACCATTTATCTTCCAGAAACAAAAACCAAATAGAATAATACCAATCATAGAAGAAAAAATAGGATTCCAAATTTGGTCTCCATGCCCTGCTAAAACTTTTAGGATAAATCCGTCAAAAACTCTTGCTCTAATATTATTCTTAAAGCCGCCCTTTGTAAGTAAAAGTTTTCGATAAGACTCATTTGCCCTATAATGAGAATGTTTTGCTTGAAGACTGTCACCATTGGATGAATAAAAGTTATATAATTTTGTATATATTTCGAAGGACGATTCATAAAGAAGTTCTTTCCTATATGAAGATAAGAAATCTGCAAATTCAAAAAGAAATTCTTTCCTATCGTCAAATAAGAAATCTGCGTTTACAATAGCTATCATGTAGTTTTTTAGTACTGGTATTTTGTTCCAAAGAGAAATATTTTCATTAGGCTTTTTATAAAATACTAAATCATCGAATTTTTCCTTAATTTTATAAGAAATTTCCCCTTTTTGATATGCATCAATTAAATCTTTGTAGAAAATAACTTTGAAAATATTAAGTGATTTACCATAACCGATATACCTTATAATTTCTGCTTTATTTAAAGCATTTAATACAAAAACGGAATCACTCTCAAAGTCCTCAATTTTTTTGACGTCAAAAAT
This sequence comes from Methanosarcina sp. A14, assembly GCF_001729375.1. Classification (NCBI taxonomy): domain Archaea; kingdom Methanobacteriati; phylum Methanobacteriota; class Methanomicrobia; order Methanosarcinales; family Methanosarcinaceae; genus Methanosarcina; species Methanosarcina sp. A14. The sequence continues at coordinate 23,288 of NZ_LZPK01000107.1, forward strand.
AATTTGTTTATTTAATATAAATAGAAATAGTTTTTCAGTAGAGAGAGTATCTGCAACGAATTCGTTAATCTCTTTTTCACTAATCTTAGTAGACTTAAAGAAAATGGCATTTCTAAACGTCTTTGTTTCATCAACATATGAGCTAGATATATTTGAACCTATGAGCTTAGTATCTTCTAAAATGGATTTAGAATCAAAAATAGTGCCTACTAAAGATGCCTGTCTTATATCAGCATAACTAAGATCTGCTCCACTCAGATCTGAATAAGCTAAATCAGATTTTGAAAGATCAGAATAAAGTAGGTTCGCTTCAATTAATTTACATCCTCTTAAATTTGCATTTTCGAGAGTAGCATATTTCAAATTTACTCTGCTAAGATTCGCACCACTCAAGTCTGAATTTGTTAGATTAGCATATCCTAAGTCAGCATTCTGAAAATTTACTGTAGTGAGACTATAATTTTCTAATCTTGCGAATATCAAGCATGCTCCTTTTAAATTGGTTCTGAAAAATTTTGCTCCCTGCAAATCAGCTCTTGGTAGATGTGCATCTTCTAAATTCGCTTCTTTTAAATCTGAACCTTGAAAATTTGCGGAATCTAAGTTAGCTTTTCTTAAATTTGCTTTATAAAAAGATGAGCCCTTTAAATTAGCTAAAATTAAATTAATGCCTCGTAAATCAGCGTAGTTTAAATTGACTTTTTGAAGGAAAACACCCAAAATTTTGTTATCTTTTAGAAAATTTAGCTGATCCTGGGATGGTTTCTTTCCTTCGATTTTCTGATGCCAGTAACAATATTCACTACCTTCTTCAGATTCAAGAGGACATTTAAAGTTGTCATAAGTACCTTTGAACTTATACTTGCATCTACCCATTAAACTGTCTCCTATACTTTCAAAAAAATGCAAAAGCTATTTAAATCAATCTAAAAAATCTAGATTTGAAAATATTGCATTAATTTCAAAGACTAAAAGACTATAATGAAAAATTAAAATTTCCTATCTCTTTTAGCAAACTGTCTATACTCTTATCCAAAATAATTCTCCTCCAACTTCTCCCCCCTTCCCTCCTGCTCTCTCGCATAAGCCACATACTTCCCGCTCTCCTTATCGAAAACGAACCTGTAAACCGTTTTGAAATAGGCCCAGTATTTAACATACTGATATCTCGCATCGCTCAGCGTAACATTTACCGAACCATTTTCTTCCGAAATGCTGTAAACAGGATAATCGATTTCCTGAGGAACGGCTGTGCTGTAGAGTTTTCCGGCTCTTTCAACGTATGCGGAGGCGTCGGGAACGGCGCCGGTCACGTTGATTTTTTCGATATAATCGCTTTTTTCGATCCCGGACCAGTAGCTCACTTCCATAATCCTGTAATGGGTGGAGTTATACGAATACGCGGAAATGAACTTCCCTACAGACGAAGGATATGTATCCTGATAGCTGATTTTTGCGCCTTCCGAGCCGGAAATATAATTCACAAGAAATAGTTTTGCCACCGGCAGGACCGCAATCCAGACCACAAGCACAATTAAAAGCGCGGGATAGAGTTTGCTCCGGTTTTTCGTGACAAGGGCACAGAAATTATTGAATTTTCCCTTCCACTTTCCGCGGCTTTTCATGTAAGCCACAAGTAAAAAGAAAATGGGCAGCAAGGGAAGAATATTTGCCAGCGGATCGAAAAAATAAATGGCTCCGAGAGTAGATGTTTCAGTGCTAAACGGATAAAAGGGACGCATTTTCCAGCTTGTAGCGTAATCAAGGTAGACATGGGAAAATATGGCTGCAAAGCCGGCGGCTGTAAACAGGCGGTCTTTTGTTTTAATCCAGATGAAAAGCGTGACAAGCAGGATGAAAAGGATTGAGTGCAGGAACTCCCTGTGGCCGAGAAGATAGAAAAGCTGGTTTCGCGCTTCGTGGCTTACGCTGCCGCTGATGAGAGCAAACAGGAAGTATGGGATAAAATCCAGGTCAGGAAGAATTGCCAGAAAACCGAGAGCATTTCGCTTTTTTCCTTTGAAGCCGAGAGCCAGGGCAATCAGAAAGCCGATTCCCAGGTGGGAGAGTGAATTTACCATTTACTTTCTTCCTCAACCAATTTTTATCTTTATTTAGTTTTTAACTTCACTCCTGCCTCTACTGCACTTTTATTTTTATTGTTACCTGTAATCTTATATTTAACACATCAAAGCTTTCTTGGAGATCCTGAATACATTTCTTCAAAAATATCTACAGTTTGTATCTTTTACATTTAAATAGTTTGATGATAATTATATTTTGCACTTTGAATTGCCAGATGCAATTTGATATGTGTTCGAAGAGACTCAAAGCAGATTGATCTGCAGCGAGAAATGTTCAGGGATAAAATTGTTTACGATAGAGCAATTTGAACAGATTCCTGTAACATAACTAAGGGGTAAAGCGTTTCGCGGGGCAGAATTTGTAGTGGGATCATTTGTAGTGAGGTCATTTGTAGGTGATCTTTTGTAGTGAGATCATTTGTAGGTGATCTTTTGTAGTGTGATCTTTTTACTGATAAGTATAGATCTACATTTAATTCGGATTCCATAACAAATTTTGCAAAACCGGCGATCAATAAGAGGGTAAAACAACATGACTAAAGGATTATACAAATTACCGGATTTGAAATATGGATATGGCGACCTAGCACCTTATATGTCCGAAGAGCAACTCAAGTTACATCATGACAAGCACCACCAGGCTTATGTTACTAATGCAAATGCAGCTATAGAAATGATGGACAAAGCAAGGAAAGAAGGGACTGACTTTGATTATAAGTCAACTGCAAAAGCCCTTTCTTTCAACCTGGGTGGGCATATCCTTCACAATTACTTCTGGTGGGAGATGACCCCTGAGAGCAATGCGAGCAAAGAGGCCGTGGGTGAACTGGCCGAGGTGATCAAAGATAACTTCGGAAGTTTTGACAGGTTTAAAAAGGAGTTTACCCAGGTTGCATCAAGCGTTGAAGGTTCCGGATGGGCAGCCTTAACCTTCTGTAATGATACAAATAGACTTATGATCATGCAGATCGAAAAGCACAATGTAAATGTAGCTCCGGATTACCCTATCCTCATGGCGCTCGATGTGTGGGAGCACGCTTACTATATTGATTACAAGAACAATAGAGGTAAGTTCATAGAAGGATTCTGGAATATCCTCAACTGGGAAGAAATCGATAAATATTTCACGAAAATCCAGAAGTAACCAGAAAGTTGCTTTTTAAAGATTTCATGCTATTCCGATTACGTTTACCATTATTGGAAAAATAAGTAATCGGAATCAAATTATTTTTTCGGAATCAGATTATTTTCAGGGGTAGTTTTTTATTGAGATCAACTCCAGCTTATTTAAACGAGCTTTCTATTCTCAAAATAAAAATCAATTGACCTCAAAATCGCCTAAAGTAAGTTCATTCAAAATAGTTTATATCAAGTTTCTTTTCCGGTCTTCCGTAATGGCTTTCATACACCTCGTATTCTCCGCTTTTTCTGTCAAAAACGAACCGATAAACCGTATAGAAATAAGGCAATTTGTCAACATACGGATTTCTGGCGTCGCTCAGAATTACAGTTACGAGTCCTTTTTCTTCAGAACCTTTTTCTTCAGAAACCGAATATACAGGATAATCAATTGCCTGGGGGACTGAGGCACTGTAAAGTTTTCCTACCCTTTCGGCATAGGCCTGAGCGTCAGGGACCTCTCTTGTTACTACTTTTTCAACGTAAAAGCTTTTTTTGATTCCTGACCAGTAGCTGACTTCCAGAAGCTTATGATAAGTATCACTATACGAGCCTATCCCAAAAGTAATATTATGCTGAATTATAAATCTACTTTTATATCCTTTCGTGAAATCGATGACGTTCTATGGAACTCCATAGTACCTTATCTTCCTCTACGGAAAACACATACAGGAAGGCCACGTGCAAATATGAGGAAGTTAATGAATGGTATTTTTTACGTTGTTCTGACTGGTTGTACGTGGAAAGACGTTCACAGGAGATATGGATCTAAGTCAACAGTTCATAGATTTCCTCTATATCTGTGTGAACATTGTATTTATCTGAAGATTTTCAATGGGCTTTTAAACAAAGGTTATGACTTGAAGAAAATAGATCTTTCTCATTGCTTTACTGATACAAAGGATATTCCGGCTAAAAAAGGGGAAATATCGGCTACTATGGACACAAAAAAATAAAAGGAATAAAAATAAGCGTTTTAGTAGACTTACAGGTTTTACATCTCTCGATTATCATTGTTCCTGCAAATAAAAATGATTCTACACTTTATATACCTACAAACAGGCCTTCCAAAGTAACAGCTGATGCAATGTGTGATACAGCTAAAATTAGAAAATATAACAGGAAAAGAGGAATAAAGTCTAATATACCAGTAAATAAAAGAAATCGGAAGAATAAAAAGAGAGGAAGATCAATAAAGGTAGATCAGGAAGAATACAAAAAGAAAAGCATAGTAGAAAGTTTCTTTAGTTGGATATAGTCATGCAAGAAAGTATTTCCGAGATATGAAATTAAAGAGACATCATATTTAGGAGTTGTAATGGTAGCAGTAATAATTAGAGTAAATGAGCTTTTGGGATAAGCTCAATAAGTAATTTTCTTATATCTGTACAAAATGATTATGTATATTTTCCGGATGTTGTTAAAATGAATTTTGAATTGAAAAAGTGGAAAAAAACCGATGTTGAAAACTTTTTCAAGTATTCCCACAATACAAAAATTACAAAAAACATGAGAGATTCTTTTCCCTCCACTTTAGATAACTGCAGAAAAACTGTAGAAAGCTTTAGCTGTAACGATGAAACACAACAGTGCTGCAGAGCAATTGTTGTGAACGGAGAAATTGCAGGGTGCATTGCATTATTCCTTAAAAGCGGTGTTTATTGTAAGAATGCAGAAATTGCATACTGGCTTGGTGAACCTTTTTGGGGCAGGGGAATAATGAGCAAATCAATAAAACAGCTTTGTCGGACAGCTTTTGAACAGTATGATATTGTCCGGATATTTGCAGAGCCTTATGCACAAAATATCGGCTCAAGAAAAGCTCTTGAAAAAGCCGGATTTGTTTTAGAGGGCATAATGAAGAAAGATGTCTATAAAAATGGTAATTTTTTTGATTATTGTATGTATGCTCTCGTGAAATAACTTGTGAAATCACTTCTGACTTATCAATGGTACAAACATTCTCAAATCCGAATTATAGAGAAACTTTAATTTCTAATTGATCAACAACTCAAGTGTTCTTCGAAAGAATTGAGTATGCTCATAATTCACGGTTATGCTTTTTTTCGTTTCCTAATCGAATGGTCCGTACGATGAAGAATATTACTGTGCCAAATATGATTATCATAAAAATAGGTAAAAAAATGATTGACAAAGGCTGCGCAGTTACTGTATGATAATTCAGGTAAAAGAACATAGCTAAGATCTCAACTTTCATGAATATAATTAGATTCTTTGTACTGAGGTACACAGCTTCTTTGTTTTCATCTGTTATTTGAACAGGAACATTCCAAATCTGTGGAAAAAAAGATACTACAGTCATGAAAATATAAAGCAAAATACTTATGGTTGGTAAAATAAGGGTTTGATATTTACTTCCCCAGCTATCGATTTCACCCAGTGCATTATAGTGCATAGGAACTTGTTGAGGAATTTGATCCCACTGTGTGTAAATAAAAACGATCATCCCGACTAAAAATAGAAGTCCTATAATTTCCAAAGCAAGTTGGAGTTTAGTATACTTCAATTTCATAGTGAGATTCTCCCTAATAAATAAAACACAAGCTTCTATTGCTTGTATTATCTGTCTTTGGCACATGTCCTATTTTTAGTAAAAGGGAACAAACTCTTCAATTGTACAAAATATATAGGCAGCATATAGCGCTAATGTACTTATAACTTACTTCTACAAGAAGCTAAAAATGGAAGAAGAGATTGTTTTAGATCTCCTATTCAATAGTCCCTTCTTAAGTATCTTCACTGTGGTCTCTTAAATATGTGACCATCTTGCAAAGTACAGCATTCCTTCTTCGTACACACCAGTGATATTTACTATGGCAACATTTTAGCATCAAATGATGTGTCTATGAACTGATTATTTCCTCTGTATATTCCCACATGAGTGGCAAGCCAGTATATTCTACCGTTCTGGGGAACGTCTTTTTGCCAGAAGATCACATCTCTGGGAGATGGAGAGCTTGTATTTACATAATCTGTATTATTTTTCATATCAGGTACTTTCTGGAAAAATATATCTTTGGCGCCTACCTAGCTGTATACTTGACATACTAAGTGAGAACAGTCAATGGCAGTTGTATTATTGCCCCCATGTACGGATTTAACTCCAAGTCAGTTGTTTGCGGCTTCTACTGTTGCGTTTTCTGAGGTTCCGATAGGAGCTGCTACTCTAGGGGGTATGAATGCTATTAAAATAGCCAGAAGGAATGGGACTATTAATCTTTCTTTACTTCTCTTCTTCTCTTCATTTTTTTCTTATCAATATCCGTGTTTTTACTGGTGTCAAGTAATCATCAAGGATTCAATAATTCCAAATAATTGTAATCGATTTTATGCGACATTTTGTTGTCGACTCGACGTTGGCCTAATTATTGTAAAGGCTTGTTTATTATACCTTAAAATAAATTTATTTTCACAACAGCATCAAGATCTTTTCCAGAAAGTTGTTTAATGCATTCACTAACAGTTTTTCCAGCGAACTCCTTGCTTTTTGTCTTAGAAAGTCTCTCTTCAACAGAAACAAGAATAGGATCCATATTTTTCCGTATTCTTGAAACAAAATATCCCCCATTTTCCTCAACCCTTGCAAACATCTGAGTTTTGTAAAAACCAAGATCAACAAGCAGAATACGGGCTTTGATCCAGGGACCTATTTTTAATGTCTTTATCTCAGCTGTTTTTTCAGAATACAGGGCAACTGTTTTAGGTCCGTTAGCAACTGCACTTACCATAACTCCAACTTTTATTCCTGCAGCTACTGTTCTTGATCTTGCTGCAGGAAATTTGTCTGCTAACGAGGAATGGAGACGAACAATTGTGCTATCCTGAATGACAACATCTTG
>NZ_LZPK01000108.1:0-2638 GCF_001729375.1 Methanosarcina sp. A14
AACTGACACTGGCGATCATATCTGGACTTGCAAAGTTGACGACGTGCAGGGCGAAGACGATGTTCCTGTCCTGAAAGTCCATGTCAACCAGGTATTCCAGGGCGCAGTCGACAGTATTGCACAGATCGATGGTCTCTGGCTCATTGACTACGCAAACGCAAGGAAGATCGAATCTGACGATGAATTCGGCAAACTTAACGATGTTTCCCTTAACGGTGCAAGCATTAACATCAGCAATGATGATACATTCAGTCTGACTAAAGACTCTGATCAGGAAATCGGAGAGGGAATGTACTTCAAGATTGCCGACTCCAACGATCTCAGATACTACCCATACGTTGAGCAGACCATTGGTAACGGAACCACTACAACCACCCTAAGTAACACCAGCATCGATAACACAACAGCTACCGATAACATGAGTGTTACTACACCAGTTGTGAACAACACTGAAGAAACTCAAGATGTAAACGCGAGCGCTCCTACAAACATGGAGACCCCAGTTACACCAGAACCAGCTGCTGCAAACAACACCACCGAAACAAAGAGCAGCGCTCCTGGCTTTGAGATCGTCCCAGCAATCTTCGGACTGCTGTCAGTCTTCTACATCGTCAGGAAGAACAGATAAATTCTCTGAGTGAAGGATTTTCTTAATCCTTCCTTTTTTTAAATTTTTTATTGAAATCCTAATTGACTGTTGCGTACTTAAATTCCGCATTTTTAGACGAATAAATGTCCCTGATATCATTGTGCTTACATAAGTAAAGGACTTGTAGCAGAATTTTAAAATCGTGATAATTAACCTTACATATTTTCATTACTCACATGTGCGCTTAATATTTGGAAACTAAGGATTGTATCCTGAAATGATTCCGCAAATTCAAAAAATTTGAAAGTTAAATATACAATAAAATAGCAGTCGACGCAAAAGGTTAAACGCTGAAGAAATTTCAATTCCATTTTGATACTTTAGAACGATCATATAAAAGAAACAAGTTTTAAGTTGAAATAAAATAACGGGTCGCCTGCATACAATATATAACTGCAATAAAGAAATTAAAAAACGAAATCGTTTTGGGATAAAACAGGGATAAAAGAGAAGTGAATAAATTGCTCATCGAAATAAAACGTACTGACCAACAGAGATAGTTATATTTAAAAAACTTAAAGTGTACCATTATTCTCCACAATTAATATATAGTTGTGTTATTCTATGTAAAAAACCTAATAAATCGGATAACAGTAAGAGATATTTCATAATTATCTGTTTTTGGATTAAGGTATTCAAACACTGAGGCGCACATTAAATGATATCCTCAAATCAACTAGACTTTATGATAACGCTGTCTCTGATATTTTCAGTGCCAGCAGGCTATTATATTTTTGTGCCGGAACCTCTTCGGCCCAAATATTATTATAGAAACCTTAGGTCGCCCGGGATTTCAGAGATTCTACCTTATGTAGCTTCGGCAGCATTTATCTTCATACTTATGGATTCACAAAGAAAAATTTCAAACCTCCTGGGTCTCAGTCCCTCTCTCAATTATGATAGGTATATGTTGATGCTGGAAGGCACTAAAGTGAGTATTTTCCAGAGCATAGCCAATCCAACGCTGACATACTTTTGTGGAGCAGTTTATCTGGTTGGATTTTCATTCCTTTTGATCTTTACATTTATATTATTCCTGTTTAGCCAGGATGATGAAGCTCTTAAAGAGTATGCAATTACTTTTATGCTTATATATTTGATAGCTTACATTTTTTACATATTTTTCCCAGTAAATGTGACAGGGCATGTATTGCCAGGAGTGGTCCCTTTGCTATATCAATTGAATCCGGCCATCCTGGGGATAGTAACTATCTGTAGTCCCGGTCTTAACAATTGCTTCCCAAGTCTGCATGCTGCACTCTCGGTAATGGCAACGATGTTTATACTTTTCAAGACAGATCTCAGGCGTTACAAGGTTTTTGCGGTAGGAACAACCATTTTCATCCTTTTTTCAATACTGTATCTTGGCATACACTGGATCACGGATATGATTGGCGGAATTATACTTGCTTTTATTTCTTATTTCTTAACTATTCGAATTTTTAAAAAGAGGTTCAAGGATGAAAGTACTCGTTTTTATATGCGGTGAAGGGTTAGGTCATACCAGCCGCTGTATCGCATTGGGCCGGGAGTTGTTAGCTGCAGGCCATGAAGTTTATTTAGGAGCATATGGTTATTCAAAGGAGTTTATCGAGAGAAAAGGATACAAGACCGTTGAAATCCCCCCGGAAATAAAACTTGTGGGTGAGTCCGGTTCCCTGAACCTGAAAAGGTCAATTATATCTACACTGAAAAACGGGAGTGTTTTTGCTATTTTTAAGGTTCTGAGCTTATTAAAAGAAAAGAAACCTGATATTGTAGTTTCAGATAGTTATTTTACAGGAGTAGTGGCCTCTAAAGTCAGCGGAATTCCTGTTTACCTTATAGTTAATCAGTCAAACATGGAAACTTTCTTTAAAAATGGAGGCATTGCCCTAAGAACGATGGGCGGAATAATTAAACAGTTTTATAGCTGCATTTTCAGAAGAGTTGACAGAATAGTAATTCCTGATTTCCCAATGCCTTATAACGTATGCCGTCTTATGCTTG
>NZ_LZPK01000109.1:0-3391 GCF_001729375.1 Methanosarcina sp. A14
TAAAACTTCTATACAGGTAAGAGTTAAGATGCAGGAATTATCCTTTTCCGAACTCCTATTTTTGGTGAGCCTTTCGAATACAAAGCCTAGCTTTTGTTTAAATAAGAATAACTTCCTGCCTTTTAAATGAGGAATAAGGTTTTTGTAGTGTCTCTGTAATAGGTTAAAGTCTATAAGTATGTAGTTGCTTTAATATAAATTCATTATATATTTCGTTATGTTGGTAAGTTATTTATTCTGCAAAAGCAACATCGAGTTGCAAATTATTCGCACACGATTCACGGGTGTTTCATTATTTCAAACCAGTCCCCGATAATTTATATAAAAGTGAATGAATAAATACACTGAATTACTATATAGAAAGTCAAAATTCCACAGTATATGCACTTTAAGTGCTGGAAGTTTCTTAAAACGGTTGAGTTGGGGTATTTCCCCTTTTGTTTTCAGATAGACCAGGGCAGAGCAAAACCCAACCCTCCGGAGAGATTGTTATGCTTGAAGATGAATATCAACTTGAATTTTTCAAAAATAACGGGTTCGTCCGGAAGCAGTGCCAGTCATGTGGCAAATTCTTCTGGACACGTGACCCTGACCGAAAGACATGCGGAGATGCGCCCTGCGATCCTTATACCTTTATAGGAAACCCAATTTTTTCCAGGGAATTTGATATCTCCCAGATGCGTGAGTATTACCTCTCATTCTTTGAGGAAAGAGGGCACACAAGGATCAACCGTTATCCTGTAGTTGCTCGCTGGAGAGATGACCTTTATCTTACCATTGCGTCCATTGCAGATTTTCAGCCTTTCGTAACTTCAGGACAGGTTCCCCCACCTGCAAATCCCCTAACGATTTCCCAGCCCTGCATTCGCCTGAACGACCTGGACTCGGTGGGCAGGAGTGGTCGCCATCTTACAACCTTTGAAATGATGGCACATCACGCCTTCAATAAAAGGGATCACGAAATCTACTGGAAGGAACATGCCATGGAACTTTGTGATGAACTCCTTACCTCACTTAAGTTAGATCCCTTTGCTGTAAGTTACAAGGAAGAGCCCTGGGCAGGCGGAGGAAATGCAGGGCCCTGCGTTGAGGTTCTTGTACACGGGCTTGAGCTTGCTACCCTTGTTTTCATGGACCTGAAAGCCGACAAAAAGGGTGACATTCTCATCAAAGGTGATACCTATTCTAAGATGGATAACTACATTGTTGATACCGGATACGGGCTCGAACGTTTCGTCTGGGCTTCGAAAGGGTCACCTACAATATATGACGCACTTTTCCCTGGCATAGTAAACGAACTCATGGGGCTTGCAGGGCTTGAGCATGAACTGGATAACTCCGAATATGCAAATATCCTGGCTCAGAATGCTCGGCTTGCAGGGTTTATGGATGTAAGTGAACAGTCAAACCTTCTGGAACTCAGGAAAAAGGTCGCTTCAAGCATCGGAATGACCGTGGATAAACTCTCGGCTATAATGGAACCTGTAGAAAAGGTCTATGCAATTACTGACCATACACGCTGTCTGACTTTCATGCTTGGAGACGGGATCATTCCTTCGAATGTCAAAGCAGGGTACCTTGCGAGGCTTGTAATCAGGCGGACTTTACGCATGATGGATGACCTTGACATCCGTATCCCGCTTTCCGAAATTATGGATATGCATATAAAGGATATGCCGGAGTATCCCGAATTCAGGGAAAATTTCCCGGTCATACAGGACATCCTGGAATCCGAAGAAGAGAAGTTCCGCAATACAATGGAAAGAGGCCGCAGGATCATTCAGAAATCGGCATCTCATTTCAAGAAAACCGGGGAAAAGATTCCTTTATCTCAGTTAACTGAACTTTACGATTCTCACGGAATCCCGCCTGAGATGGCAAAAGAAGTAGCATCCGAAATCGGAGTGGGCGTAGAATTCCCTGACAACTTCTATTCCATTATTGGTGAACTGCATAACAAGGCCGAGGAAAAGGAAGAAGAAGTAGTTCCATTTGCAGACCGGCTTAAACACCTCCCAAAGACAAAGCGCAGTTTCTATGACGAGCCCACGCGCCTGGAATTTGAGGCTGTTGTACTGGATGTCTTTGACAACAACGTAGTGCTGGATAACACCTTTTTCTACGCTGAAGGCGGTGGACAGCCTGCAGATATGGGAACAATCGCTACCGCGTATGCAGTATACAAGGTTGTGGATGTCCAGGTCTACGACGGCGTAATAGTACATACCATAGAGAACCCTGAAGGGAATCTTGATATCCGCAAGGGTGACATTGTCAATGGTAAAGTGAACGAAAAGCGCAGGATGACCCTTGCCAGACACCACACGGCAACCCATATCGTAAACGATGCAGCCAGAAAAGTTCTTGGAAAACACATCTGGCAGGCCGGTGCCCAGAAGTTTGAGGACCACTCAAGGCTTGATCTTTCCCATTACAAGCATATCTCTCCTGATGAAGTGAAGCAGATAGAGCTTCTGGCAAATCGCACGGTTATGGAAAACAAGCGTGTTGTTACGGAGTGGATGTCAAGGACTGAAGCCGAGCAGGAATATGGCTTTGGGCTCTATCAGGGTGGAGTACCTCCAGGAGAAAAAATTAGAGTTGTAAAGGTCGGAGACGATGTTGAGGCCTGTGCAGGTACGCACTGCGTCAGTACAGGAATTGTCGGCCCGATCAAAATCCTGAGGACCGAGAGGATCCAGGATGGAGTTGAAAGAGTTGAGTTTGCAGCAGGAGTTGCAGCCGTACGTGCCATGCAAAAGATAGATTCTCTCCTGGCAGATTCCGCAAAGACTCTGAGTGTGCCTCCAGAGCAGCTTCCGTCAAGTGTTGAGCGTTTCTTTGGGGAATGGAAAGACCTCAAGAAAGAAAACGAGAAACTCAAGGAAGAAATTGCCCGCGCCAGGGTTTACAGGCTGCTGGGAGGAGCTTCCGAGGTTGCAGGTCTCAAGGTTATTGCCGAATTCATTCCTGAAGCTGATTCCCTTGAACTCCAGAAGACCGCTACTGAACTCATGAAATATGAAGACGTGGTATCTCTTCTCGCAAGTGATGCCGAAGGAGTTAAGCTCATTGCATCTGCCGGACAAAAAGCCTTAGGCTGCGGAATCAATGCCGGCAGCCTTGTCCGCGAGATGTCGAAGCTTGTAAACGGAGGCGGAGGCGGAAAGCCTGCTCTTGCTATGGGCGGTGGAACTGACCCATCTAAAATTCAGGACGCGCTTGCCCGTGGGCTTGAACTCGTAAAAGAAGCCTGCAAATAAGTCTGCAAGTAAGTCTGAAAAAAAGAAGTCTACAGGAAGTCTACAGGTAAGTCTGAAGATTCCGGGTTTTTAATTCCCGGCAATTTCTTCTTTTATCTTTTTCTTCCCTTTCAATTGTTTTTCAATTG
>NZ_LZPK01000110.1:0-23027 GCF_001729375.1 Methanosarcina sp. A14
CTGGTAGAATAAATCTGGTATGATGTTGTGGTCGCTGGTGATTATAGGATTTTGGTGTCAATATCCTCAATTCACAGGGATTACTTCGTTAGTTCCATCCACTAGACTACTACTGATAGAGGAAAATTCAATGATATCTCTAAAAAATGAAACAATAGAATGCTATGAACATTCAATCGAGCATTACGAACATTCAATCGAATGTTATGAACGTTCTTTTGTAGTCCGACTTCCGGGTAAAAGAAATGTGTTCAGTACTTCATGGCTAAATGGCGGCTACCGAGAAGATCTAACTGCGGTATTTAACCATCAGGTTTCACTAGACGTATGTGAAGCGTGCCAAACTACCGAGGATGTGAAGACATATCTTGAAAGCGTTGCAGAATCTCTCGATCTCGATCCAAACACAGTTTGCGGTCTGATGACATGTGCATATATGCAGAATACAGCCATAGCCCCTATATCTTACCGGGACCTTTATGTCTGCGCGATAGTAACTGCAGGGATTGACGAAAATGGTGGAAGAGCCGGCGACCCTGCATCATATTATGAGAATAACGAAAATTATGAACCTATTGGTGGCACGATCAATACTATCTTAATCATCAATGCTGACCTTCCGGAGTATGCTATGGGAAAAGTGCTCATGACTGCAACAGAAGCAAAAGCAGTGGCTCTGCAACAGCTCATGGCAAGAAGCATCTACTCACATGGTATTGCAACCGGGTCCGGTACAGACATGATTGCCATTATTACAGATCCCAATTCAAAACTACATATTTCTGATGCAGGGAAACATTCCACGCTGGGTGAGCTGATCGGAAAGTCTGTCATTAGCGCAACAACTGAAGCACTGCGTCTCCAAACAGGACTCTCACCAGAATCACAGATGGATGTGCTTGTTCGGCTGTCCCGTTTTTCAGTAACTGAGGAAGACCTTTGGCAAATTGCTAAAGAGCTTATGAAAAAATCTGCAATTAATACAGTGTCACAAGAAATCTTTTTAAAGAATTTACGCAACTGTGTAAAAAATCCTTTTCTGGTTGCAGTAACATCGGCAATCCTTCATATTATTGATGAAGTGGAATGGGGATTGCTGCCTCAGAATGAAGCTGAAAAAGTTGCAAGTTTTATAATCATGGAAGGATTTGGTCCCGATAAAGCATCCTTAGAATTTGGTCCTGATAAAGCATCCTTAATAGAGAACGGCTTTGGATCAGTTGAAGCTTCAATTCTCCAGCATCTTACTAAGGCGATATCTGAGTTTGTTCTACGTGGTATAAATTGTTAGCCTATTTATACTCACCTGGCATTATCTAATTGTAACTAGTAAATATAATTAACCTTTAACTCTGTATCCTGTTTTTGCGATGAAGATCAATGATACAGAGTCACCATATTTTACTTCTGATTTGACAGAGTTAACCATATTTTTACTTCTGATTTGACAGAGTTACCATATTTTTACTTCTGATTTGACAGAGTTAACCATATTTTTACTTCTGATTTGACAGATTCTGCTAATTAACACAGTATTCTCTTACAAAAAACACATAGTATTGATACACTATTCCATAACAAAATTAAATATGTCAAAAAACAATGAACATAAGAGCTAAATTTGAATTGTATAAAAAACAGAATCTTGAAACCTATTTTATACATTATTGAATATATAATTTTGTCTAATTAAGGTTTTACAGAAATTTCAGTACATTGCCTTTGTTTTTAATTAACTGATAATTTTATGCTATTAAGTTCTTAACTCTGAAATCATCAACCACGTAATGAAGGAATATCTTTCCTTATTCCTTACTGTTTTTTTGTTTCTTACTCCACAAATATTAACTCAATTTAACTTGTTTTGTTATTTAATCATTTTTATAAATGTGACTGCAGATAACGAAATATTCATATATAATACGTGCTTCTCATAAATTAATCAACAAAACTTGCTTTATTTCCCCTCAAAAAAACGGTATTTTTCTTATCAATTTACACTTTTCTTAGAGGGGCATTAAACAGTAAATAATTGCACATAACACTGGAAGTTGTGCATAAAATTCGTTAACCGAATACAGGTATACAGCAAAGCAAAAAGGTCTTACTAAATTTGTGGAGTAGATTGGATGTTAAAAATGAAAAATATACTAAATTTTACTGGCAGTTTGTTTTGTACTGTTAGTGACCGTTTTAGCATCAAGCATACAGGAACTAGCAAAACCAACAAAATCACTGATGGATACAGCCACGGCAGATACACATGCTAAAAGAAAGGCAATCCACCGTTTTTTTCTGTAAAATTCCAGGCCAAGAAATTATTAGGCAAAAAATTCCAGGTTGGAATATCAATTTTTTCTTATAATATATAAAAACTTGACTTTGGATTTACAGAAAATTCGAACACTGTCTCTTAGTTTAATATGAGAAAAACACGACAGAGATGATATAAAATGTTTAAGAGTAAATTCTGGTATATATTTTTAGTACTGCTTACAACTTCTCAACTATTGTTTGGGTGTGTCGGGCATGCTGCTGCTTCTGATGGTAATGTTACGGTTACCGATGATTATGGGGTTCAGGTGTCAGCACCTTCACAGCCCCAGAGGATTGTTTCGCTATCCCCATCCAACACCGAGATTCTGGGAGCCCTGGGTCTGATAGATCAAGTAGTTGGCGTAACCGATTATAGCAATTATCCTACTGAAGCAGCTACGAAAACCAATGTTGGAGGTTATACTGAAATTAATTCGGAGAAAGTAGTTGCTCTTAATCCAGACATTGTAATTGCTGATTCTGGAAATGGTAATGAAACAATAGATTATTTGCGTGGACTTGGCCTGAATGTAGTGGTTTTGAACCCAACAGATATTGAAGGAATCCTTAAAGATATTGTTCTGGTTGGGAAAGCAACAGGTACAGAGGATAAAGCTAACTCACTTGTTGATTCAATGAGTGATAGAATAAATTCAATTAAGGAAAAGGTGGCAACCTCAAGTACTAAACCAACGGTTGCTCATGTAGTCAGTTATGATCCTATTTATGTTGCCGGAAAAAACACCTACCAGGATCAGGTAATAAGTGTTGCAGGTGGCAAAAATGCATTTTCCAATATTGATGGATGGGGAACCATCAATATAGAGAATCTCATCAACAAAGATCCAGATTATGTTATGATCAACTCCGGAACAGGCATGTTAGATGAGAACGGTTCAAATCCGGTGTACGATTATTTCAAACAAAATACACAGGTGCAGAGCCTCACAGCCGTGAAGAATGACCATTTCATTCTTGTTGAAGCTGATATAATTAGCAGGGGAGGACCTCGGATTGTAGATGCAATCGAAATGGTTGCAGAGCTGATTCATCCAGAGTGTTTCTCTCTTCCGGTTAGCAATTTCAGTACAGACGTTACCAGCGGTGATACTCCTCTTACCGTACAGTTTACAGACCTTTCACAAAACGCAACCGGATGGGATTGGGACTTCGGAGACGGAGATACTTCAACCGATGAGAGTCCAGAACATACTTATTCCACAGCAGGAACTTATACAGCAAATCTAACAGTAAGTAATGAAAACGGAACATCCTTCCAAACTGCGGTCATAGATGTTGAAGAAAGCAGTTCCAGTGGCGGCAGCAGTGGTGGCAACAGTCACAAAAGTAGTGGAAGCAGTACCGGAAGTCTCAGCGTTAGTAGCACTAGTAGCAGTAGCGAAAGTGTCGATAACGTCAGTACTTCTTCGGAAAATCAAAGCGATGTAACGAGTGATGTAACAGAGACCGTGACTGAAACGCCGTCCGAACCTGACGTACAGGACTCTGAACAAAACAGTGAAACAAACGTTGAACAGACACCCGAGCAGACATCTGAACAAACACCAGGCCAAAACAGCTCTGGGGATGAGAACACAAATACGCCTGGTTTTGAAATAGCTTCCGGTATTATTTGTCTGATTTGCGTATTCCTGTATAAAAGGAGGTAAAAAACAGTAAAGTATATGAAAGGAGGTAAAAAAGAGTAAAGTCTATGAAAGGAGGTAAAAAAGGTAAAGTATACAGCATGTTGATTTTCAAATCAGGCAAGTCAAAGGGTTTCCATAGGCAGTTTTGTGAAGTTTTTGTAAAAGGTTGAGTACTGCAATCATATGAAATTGTAAAAACAACTAGCAAAAACTTCACAAAATCAGAATTTATAAAATCTAAATTTTAAAATACTGATTTTCGAGGTGACTGTTATCGCCGACAAGAGATATTTTGTTTTACAAGACGAAAATGGCAATGAGCACGGAGTTTTCACAGGAAAACAGCCTCGTCAAGCTGCACTAAAAGCTGCGAACCGGGGGGACGGAACCAAATCCAAACCACAGATTATCAGGCTTAGGGAATGTGGAACAAAGAAGATACACGTTTACAAAGCTTGGAAACAAACTATTAAAGCTCCCAAAAATAGGCCTAGCTGGATGTCAGAAAAAATAAATAAGCCTTTTGTCACGAAAGAGAAAACAGAAACAATCGAGTAATTATAAATGAAACAAAGAGAAAAATAGAGAGATCTCAGGATAACGAAAATGGAGGAAAAGAACATGTATCAATGCTTTATAACAGGTCATTATCTAAACAAGGCTGTAGACGTTTATTGCGGTGGGACTGATGTTTTTACGGGAACCATAGAGGCCTGTGTTGATAATGTCCTTACTCTCAATAACAAAGGAAAGTATACCCATGTGGCCGTAGATAAAATAGTAGCCCTATGGCCTATTGGGGATGGTGAATCTATAACGGCTTCGAGTGTGAGTGCCCACCATCACGTTCATGAATAATAGAATAGCCTGTGGCTTCAGTAAGCATCTCAAAGTTGCGCTGGCGCCTCCCTCTGCAAGCAACGGGGTATGTTCGCGCCACCGCTCAAAATTCCTTTAAAGAAGACAATATTTTTCCAAACATTTTTAGTTTAGAGCTTATTGAATAATCAGTAATGCATGTTGAAAAGTCGCAATAGGTCTATAATATCATAGTATCCATTCCTGTTTTGCATATTGCAAAAGTTACAGTAGGTAACCACTTTTCTTATAGGCTCTAAGAAAAGGAGATAATTCAAGCGGCAATATAATATAGACAAGTGGTCGATAAACTCAAAAATATTCGAGAGATCGGTGGCAGTCTTTTCCAACCCTACGTTTTTATAAGACTTGGGAAGCCAGAATTCCTTCCCCTTTACTCAATAAAAATCGTATTTTAAAACCTAATTTCTAAAAATTTAATTTCTTAAAGTTTTTAATTTATCTTCCTTGATTCATTTTATTTTGCGACTTATGTTGTAACGAAAACCATTGCAGCTACAACTGTGGTCCATTTTCCATCCTTGTCACCGTTTGCGGTCTGACACATATGGAATGTGTCAAAGATATGCCCGCTTGCCTTGTAGACCTGCTCCCTCTCATGCCAGGCCATTTCTGCGTTAAATTCTATGCCAAGGGTGGTTGCAAGCATTGTAGCCGCCAGGTCTTCAGCATATTCTCCTGCAATAATTTCTTCTTCTCCAAAAGAATGATGTTCGGAAATGTACCCGTAGTTGTCCTCATTTACAGGAACCGCAGTTCCTATAGCTGCAGCCATTAAACGATGAGGCTCGTTAGTATCATTTCTTGCAAGTACACAATGGACAATAGCACCAGGTTTTAACTCTGAAAGTCCTTCTTCTCTGGGTACGACTTTGCAATTCGGGGGCAGAATACTCGAAACACTTACAAGATTGAATTTCTCAATTTTTGCAGCCCTTAGCGCAAGTTCAAAGGATGCTAATCGGTCTTTGTGTACCCCGGTACCCTTTGTCAAAAATGCTTTTCTTGGGATCATGTTAACTCCTTTAGGACTATACGCAGTTGAACTGAAGAATCAAAACAGCATCAGACCGTTAACTGTCTAAAATGTGACTTTAATCCACAGTCTTTGCTATAATTGATTTTGTTCCTCAAGTGCGTAAGTCCTATCCTTAAGGGATTTATGCATTTGCTATGCGGTTTCCATTGTATGAGCAACCGATACGCATTCTAAAATTTCCAAATTTATTCGGAAATTTTTTAATTGTTGAAAGCTGAACTATTGGGCTGATAGTCCTATCTTTCATTTCTGAAACGTACACCAGAGTTATGAACTTTATCCTTTTCACTTATTATTTTCAGAGATAGAGAGTTCTCCACAGGAATTACAATCCAGCGAATGAACCTGACTGGTTAGTTCTGTAAGGTCCTCATCTTTTTTCTCCTGTCCAGAAAGAGCTTTTTCATAGACATTAGAATTTGCAATCCCTTCAAAGATAAATCTTGTCTCTATCGGAATTTCACCTGCATGGACTTTTATATCCTTTTTTTGTACATTAACTGTAACCTGGTCAGGGAGAAGTCCGGATTCGGCCATATAATCAAGAATCAGCTTTCTTCCAAACGCCTCAGCAAACTCCAGGGCTTCACTCCGTATTATGAAATGCCTCCTTCCTACAGGTGTGTACACAAAGACCCCTTTTGTTTTAAGGTCATACTTGGACTCACTGTAAAGCGTGCGCACTGTAATCTCAATGCGTTTTGTCCCTTTTCCTGCAAGAGCTCCGACGGCATTTCCAACCTCTGAGTATTCAGGAGCAAAGACTTCGGCATCTATAAGCTTCTTCAGTTCATCCACATAAGCCCTTACCGGCCCTCCAAGCAGGACAACAGGGATATCTACTTTAAAACGAGCGAAGAAATTGCCATCAAGCATTTTTTCAATTTCGGTCCTGTCTACTCCTTCCATTAGAAAAGCAATGAGGTCTCGGGCCATGTTTCTGGCAAAAAGCCGCTTCACATTTAGACAGAACTCAGTCCTGTCAATCCCTATGAAGTTTGCAAGCAGAGTAGCTCCAATTTCCGAAGCTTCAGCATTCCATTCAGTATATTCACCAAGCACATGCAGGGCATCTGTTGGGGTAAAACCTATTGCCTGAACAAGCCGCTTCTGAATTAAAGAATCCATTACTCTCTTTGGAGGAAGGATATTTCTGTCCCAGTAGATATCTTTGAGGGAACGCGGCTCGTCCCGTATAAGGGCAAGGAGCTCTTTTTCCTCCCGGTTCAAATTGACAGGTTTCTGCTCGGTCCGGATAAAGAACTTTGTTGCCTGAATATGTTCGTTCAGCTTGAGCCGGTCCGGAATCCAGCGCTTTTTCAGAGTGTTCATAAAATCGGGGTACAGGACTGCTGCCCTGCAGAGAGGAATAACCCGCCTGGGACCTATGTGTATATTGCCGCTCTGAACCCAGATATGACTGTCTCCGCCCATAGCCGAAGTTTCCATACGCAGCGCCCTTACTTTTGTTTGCCAGCCACCCACAACTGCTCCTGCCTCACTGAGGTCTGGCAGTCCTTTATGGACCAGGGAGACGTCCGTGCTTGTTCCTCCAACGTCAATTACAGCGCAGGTCTCTTGCCCGGACAGATAGGAAGCCCCAAGGAGACTTGCTGCGGGACCTGAAAAGACCGATTCTATGGGTTTTTTCATAGCCTCCTGCATGCTCACTACAGAGCCGTCGCAGCGGAGCATGGCAATTCTCGGGTTGAGGCCTCTTCTTTCGATCTCAGTTACTATCGTTTTTAAGAAGCCCTCTGCCACAGGCAGGAGTTGGGCATTGAGGTAGGCAGTAACTCCCCTTTCGTAAGCCCCGAGCGACTGTGCCAGTTCATGCCCGCATACAACAGGCAGCCCTGTCAATTCCTGGATCAGGGTTTTTACACGCAGCTCATGCTCCGGATTTCGCACGCTGAAGTAAGAAGAAACTGCAAAAGCCGAGACCCTGTCTTTTATTTCAAGTACGAATTTTTCTACTGCCGGCAGGTCAAGGGCTGCGACTTCCTCGCCATTACTGTCATGTCCTCCCTTTACCATAATCCAGTTCTCAATTCCCGAATCTTCAGGAACATCATAATTTCCGATAAGGATGAGCCCAACAGGATATCCTGTTCCTTCAAGGATAGTGTTGGTGGCAAGAGTAGTTGAAACCGAAACTACAGTCACGAGCTTTAGCTTTTCAGTGTCAAGTCCGTCAATTGACTTTTCTATTCCTTTGATAGGGTCAGGATAGGTTGTGAGGGCCTTGTTTGAGCATACAACTTTTCCATCCGATTTTCTAATTAAAACCGAGTCAGTATAAGTTCCACCTGCATCAATGCCCAGATCATATGCCATTTTTGAACTACATTCCATTTTTATATCTCCACTTTTATTTTCAAACGTTTTTGCGTTACTCTTTCCTTGCCATTTGTAATGCTGTTCCTTTTATGCCATTTTTAATTACTTGCTGATGTTCTGACAGCAAAATCAGGACATTACGTCCAATTCTGTTTGGTCATCAGGAGCTGGTGAGAGACTCAAGACCAAACACTGAATTAATTATTGCATTATTGCACTATTGAGGGTAAATATAAATATTCCGGGAGATTTTCGAAACTCAAACTTTTGGCATTCCAACTCCAACAAAAACAAGCTTTGTCTCTAGGGGTACTGCCCCTGCTTCACTAAGAGAGATATCTTTTCTACTGACCTCGATCTGGATCTGCCCTTTGTCGAGCCCGGCTTCGGTCATGTATTCCATGATGAGTTTTCTTCCCAGAGCATCGGCGTATTCCAGAGCGGCTGGGTAGCTTCCAAAGGTTTCCCTGCCCTGAGGTGAAAATAGAAGAACAAGCCTTTTCTTATCTTTTGAGTAGGCGCTTTTGATCAGGATTTCAATTCTTTTTATGCCCTTGCCTACGACGGCTCCGACCGCATTTCCTACTTCAGCATGCTCCGGGATTATGATGTCGGCATTGAGAATTTGTTTCAACTCTCTGGTGTATGCGACTACAGGGCCTCCTATCAGCACCACAGGGATTTTCATCCTGAACTGTGTAAACCTGTCGGAAAGCAGGATTTTCTCGATTTCGGAAGACGGCACATCCTTCTGGATAAAAGATATTAGATTTAAGGCCATATTCCTTGCAACGTCCTGTTTTATCTGTTTGCAGATCTCGATATGGTCGGTTTCGGTATATCGTTCCAGAAGTTTTGCTCCTACCCTTGAGGCTTCTTGATCCCAGGCTGTATATTCCCCGAGCACATGAAGCGCATCGGTTGGGGTAAAACCTATTGCCTGGATCAGGCGTTTTCTTATGAGCGAATCAAGTAAACCCGGAGAAAGCGTTTTCTGGGTCTCCCAGAAAATATCGTTAAGCGATACAGGAAAATCTCCTATCCTGTCGAAGAGTTCTGTTTCAAATTTTCCGAGGTCTGAGGGTTCAATACCAGTCCTTACAAAAAACCTGGTAGGTTGCACATTTTCATCAAGGTGCATAGCTCCAGGAATTCTTCCTTTTTTCAGGACTTCAAGAAAACCAGGGTATTTAACCGCTGCAACGCAAAGTGGGATAACTCGCCTTGGACCGATATTTATTTTCATGTTCTTGATCCAGACATGGCTGTCCCCTCCCATTGCTGAGGTTTCCATCCGGATAGCTTTTACCTTTGTCTGCCAGCCTCCGACTACAGCGCCTTCCTCACAGAGTTCAGGAAGACCGTTTTCGAGTATGGAAACATCCGTACTTGTCCCGCCTACATCAATAACTGCACATGTCTCAAGCCCTGAAAGATGGGATGCTCCTACAAGGCTTGCTGCAGGTCCCGAAAAGATAGACTCGATTGGTTTTTCCAGGGCTTCGTTAATGCCTACAACCGAACCGTCGCATTTGAGCATCAGCAGCCTCGAATCCATTCCTCGCCTGGAGATTTCTTCCCTGATTGAGTGAATAAACTGGTTTGCAATAGGAATCAACTGAGCATTCAGGTAGGCTGTAATCCCTCTCTCGTAGGCTCCAAGGTCAAGTGAAAGTTCGTGCCCACAGACCACAGGCATCCCAGTAAGCTCCTGGATGCGGGCTTTGACTGCCAGCTCATGAGCAGGGTTTCGGATACTGAAGTAGGAAGAGACTGCAAAGGCTGAAACTTTATCTTTAACCTTACTGACAAAAGCTTCTACAGCTTCCATATCAAGGGAAATCAGTTCGGCTCCGTGATGGTCGTGCCCTCCTTTTACGATAGTATAAAATTCAATATCCTTTCTTTCCGGGATTTCATAATCTCCTACAAGGATCAAACCTACAGGATAGCCATTTTTTTCAAGGATTGTGTTTGTGGCAAGCGTTGTTGAGACCGAAACCATTTTTACGTCTTTTAAATATTTCTCATCCAGCCCGTCGATGGAATTTTTAATTCCTGTGAGCAGATCAGGATAGGTGGTAAGCGCCTTGTTCGAATCCATCACTTTGCTATCTGAGTCCCGAATGATGATCGAATCAGTGTAGGTGCCTCCTGCGTCAATACCCATGCTGTATTGTATCTAAATGCCTCCTGTTCATTTTTTAGAATTGGGGTTCATGAATTGGGGTTCATGAATTGGGGTTCATGAGATAGTTTATATAGTTAAAATTGCCAAGTATATATTATATTTAAAAGTATTTTATTCATGTGCATAATATGCTATTTGGAAAGTTTAGGTGTCCTCTTTATATTACGGTATTAGCGAAAGGAAAAAATTGCAAACCTTCTCTTAATGAAGAAGTTAAGAAAGGGCTAAAAAATTAGGGCTCTTCGTTGTTTTGTGTGGATATCCTCATAATATCCTCATAAAAACCGCGGTCTTGAATTGAAAATCATCTTATCCATAGGGAACGGCGAAGAGCCAAAATTAGTGAACTACTTATCAATCTACTAAACTACTTATTAATCCACTGAGCTACTGATTAATCTACACTTCATTCAGGTATCTCTGCAGCTTATCCGCAAGTTTGCCGATATGAATACCATCAACAAATGCGTGATGAACCTGAACTGCAAACGGCATCATAAGTTTGCCTTCTTTTTCCTGATATTTTCCCCAATCAAATATGGGCTGCGCTTTTTCCCTGTTTCCGAAATCCGTGTGCGAAATATGCGTAAACGTTATCCACGGCAGGGCAGAGAATTGATATACATCGTCTTCCACAGGTCCTGTAAAATGTTCTTTTTGATTTTCTGCCGTTACGGTTGCCAATTGTACAAACTTCTCAATCGTGTCCTGCATGGGAACATATACTACCTTAAATAACTCTGTTTCTTTATCCAGATATGTAAATGAAGTATCAATGGACTCATATAACACAACTTCGCCATCAAGAAAACGATACCGAAATTCCTCTGTTTCATTTGCGCATTTCGTAACAGCAAATATAAATGCCAGCGTAAATGACAAGTTATTTTCTTTAACGCGCTTTTTAAAATTCGTCACATCAAGTTCAAAACTCACACAATATTGAGGCTGGACTGCATTCCTGTATATTTGGCAATAATCTTTTCTTTTCCATGTTTCAAGGTCTATTTTTTGGTATCTGTTTCCCATATTTACGCCTTCGTCCTAATACAATCTACATTACGATATATTTCTTTTTTAGTTTCACGACCCAGGCAGACTAGAAATCTTTCGGAAAAGCTAAACTGCAACACTAATTATGAAATCCTAAAAATGGAAATTCATTTTTATAATTAATTTGACTACCAAAAGCTAAAATCGCACTTTTTACTCTAAACGTCTGAAAACATGATTAGTCCAAAATATATATGAATAAGCTTATTGCTTCGCTTGATATAGGGTAAATGTAATAAAATACTAAGAGATCTATTTGTCGTTTTTAATAATGTTTACTGATGTTGAATAATTAATACTTATTTCCGTTATATTATATCTGTTCTTTTCACATTACATATATCAGTGAGACAATTATTTTCTTTCAAAAAGAGGTGTCCAGTTTGTAGACCACCACAAGATCCCAATACTGTTGTTTGGAATATTATCTTCAAACGCTAAAAGAAGCTGACAATTATCATAGCCATAAACAAAATCTGAGTTAATTAAGTATGAATATTTATTTACTAGTCTATTAATTTCTTGCCTTTCTTCACAATCAAATAAGGTTCCATCAATTACTTGATTACTTTCATCAAGAATATATTTGCATAGTACTTTTGTATTGGTTTTTTGTTCGATCTTGTTGATCCCTTTTTTTAGTGCTATTAAAACGATTAAGATTACTTCCGAACAATTTTTTATTAATTGAATATTTTTTTTATACCATTTTATATAAGTATTACCTGAACCTATAAAATCATCTATCAAAATCAATTTATCTATTTTACCATTTTTTTCTATTAATAATTCAATTTCTTCTGTTTTTTTGAACAATTTTTCTTTAATTCTACTTTCTTCCTGAAAATGTTTAGCTAAATGAGTGGATCCGCTTGTTATATCTCCAACACATGAGAAAAAGCAATTTTGAGACGTATCCAAATTGATTTTAGAATGTAATAAATTATTGGAAGAATCTATAAGTTGTTTAAGGTTTTTGTTAGAAACATATGTCAACTTATCCAATAATTTTAAAGCAATTAATCTTTCTTCTTTAGTATCGAAATTTAATAACCAATTTTCAATTTTATCCTGTGGAATCAATCCTTCCCATCTTTTTATTCGTAGAATTAATTCGGTTTCAATTTCATTTAGAAGACTGTTGACTTTAGGTTTATTTTTTATTATACTTAACTCATTTTGAATTAATTCATCGATCTCAGAAATTCGTTTTTCTAAGTGAGTCTGTTTATTAACTATTTCTTTCTTTTTATAAATAATGAGATCACTAAGAAATTTTGAAATTGAATCATTATCCCACTTTTGACCTTTAAACGAAATACGATCTCGACTTACTTCATTAGAAAATCTAAAATCATTAGAACTGAAATAGTCAAATGCGCGTAAATATAGAAATAAGTCTCTGACAATTTCGTCCAATATTATTTTTGTTTTTAATACTTCCGCCTTTTTTACTTTTAATATTTCTTCATCTAAATGAGGAAGCTCAGATATTTTAATCTCTGGAATTTTAACTTTTGATAAATCGATTAGTACTTTTTCAAATATAGTAAGTAAATAATATAAAGGAACTAATTGGAAAATAAAATTTAAAAGTTCATCGTCTTTAAACTCTAAAATAACAAAATTTGATGGAAGTTGTCCTAAGAAGTCTTCAAAATAATTATTCGATTTGGAACATATTAATTTATCACCTATCAAAGTAAATAATTTTTTAGGCTCAATTCTAAGTAAAGACAATGCATTAAACTCTACTTTTTCGCTATATTTATCTTCCTGATTTAAAGAGAAGTTTACAAAAAATTCGACTTTTTGTTTCAATGTGGGACGATCTATAGGTGCCATCGATTTTTCATTATATTCAATATCAAAAATGAATTTATAGTCATGAATATCATAAACATATATAGAAAGTAATTTTAAATTAGGTTTTTCAAATCTCAACTCATTTTTATAAAAGAAACCATGAAACTGTTCAGGTAGTGATTCTTCTATTTGAACTTGCAGATCTTCAAATAGTTGAAAGCATTCAATTAGACTATCAGTATCATTCTTCGAAAATTTCTCATAAAGATCTTCAACATTCAAATCGCATTCGAATATCAAAGAAAAATGATACCCGAAAAAATATCCAAAATGAACACAGATGGAAGAAACGTTCTTCGGCAAATCTGTATTCAGCAGAATATGATTTATAGACAACTGCATAACTTCTTTAGATTTGTTATCATTTATATGAACTAAGTCCTTTCCACTAATAGATCTAGAAAAATCGTTTATTGCTTCCTGTTGATTAAGATCGAAAAAATCGAAGAGGAATATTTTTTTATGTTTTCTTGAGATTTTTAAAATATCTTCTAAATCAATCTTTTTGTCAGTTTTTTGCGAAGAACTCACATTTGGATGAGGAGAATATAACCTTAAATTTTGAGGCTTGGCTATTTGACTCGGAATATTTAGGGATGCTTTTAGACCTTTAAGTGGATTGGTGGACACTGATAAGAAACCAGTGACTAATTCAGAATTTAAGTTTTTACTCATATTATTTAAGGATGCTTGCAAACTTGAAAGAGAGCTGAGTGCTGTATATATATCATCATCTAATTTTGATGAACAAAGAATTTTATCTTCTACTTTAAAAACAGAAGATGATATTTTTTCATTAGAATTAATTGACTTCTCATCTTTTTCGGTCATATTATGTCATTATGTTTATTTCTAGAGTAAATAAGTTTGTTTGAGATCAAAATGGAAATAATGATAAGTTCTGTCAAAAATGAACTTTTTAATTAACATTAAACTTCTTTATTTTTCAAATATTACGGGCATTACTACGAAACCTATGCATTATTGTAAATAGAGCTAATTATAAAAATCGATTCTTGACTAATTCCTTAATCCTTTTGTCTTTTGCTTCTTTTTGCAAACAGGTAATGAGCTTATTTCAATTTTTTCAAAATTTTTTATCAAATCGAACACATCCGTCGGGTCTGAGAAACATATTAATTCTTATTCTAATTTTTTCACTACTATCGCTGTCGCTTCTATTTTTTTGTCAGTGACCGCCCAAATGCCCACATAGTGGGCATTTGGGCGTTGAGGGGAGTTAATAGAGCTCTGATTTCCAAGATAAGCTCATATTAAGAATTAGTTAAAGTAAAGAAGGCTGTATAGAAATCCCCAAAATTAGAATTTAAGCGAGAAATTTCTACTATTCCATTCGATTTCTGATTTATGTAAAATTAGTACCAAAGCCTTCGTCAGGTATTTAATATTTTTATTAAGTGTAATCTGATATCTAACTGATGGTAAGTTAATAACCAAAAGTTATAATACAACCATGAGTTATAATATAACCATTGGTTACAATGTTCTAGTGAGACTACCTTCGGGCAGAATCCTACACAACTGATGGAGAAAATGAAATGAAAATGGAATCTGCGAAATTAGTTTATTTTTCACCTACCGGAACAACAAAAGCGGTTGTTAAGGGCATTGCGCATGGTATTAATCAAGGCACCGTGGAATTAATTGATATTACCAGACCGGATGCAAGAAAACAACCGTTGCAGATATCGGAAGATGAATTGCTTGTTGTTGGAGTTCCCGTATATATGGGGAGAGTGCCGGCATTATTAAATGAATGGCTGAATACAATTCAGGCTCATAATACACCGACTGTTTGTGTTGTGGTTTATGGCAATCGAGCATATGAGGATGCACTGCTCGAACTAAAAAATATTGTAATGAAATGTGGGTGCATTCCCATTGCCTGTGCAGCATATATCGGAGAACACTCATTCTCAAATTCCGAGACACCAACAGCAGAGGGACGTCCCGATAAAGATGATTTACACCATGCAGAACTATTTGGACAGAAAATACGTGAAAAACTACAATCTGTTTCATCAATCTCTCAGGTTTCTGATGTGCATGTGCCTGGCAATTATCCTTATGGAGGAGTTACAAAATTGTGGACTGTTGATTTTATCGCGGTCAGTGACGAGTGTTCACAGTGCGGAACCTGTGCAGAGGTATGTCCCGTTGGTGCTGTTGATGCAGAAAATTCCCGTTTGATTGATATAGAAAAATGCATTACCTGCTGTGCGTGTATCAAAAACTGCCCGCAAAGTGCCAGATCGATGAAACCCGGGCTGGTTAAAGACGCATCAGTGCGTCTCCATACGCTACATAGCCAGCGAAAAGAGCCTGAATGTTTTATCGAATGAATATATTCCGAATATATCCAGAATATATCTCAAATATATCTCGAATATATCTCGAATACATCTCGAATATATTTCGAATATATCCCACTGATAAAAGTGGAAAATTAGAATACATTCATTCCTTAAATCATATAACTAACAACCATAATTTAAATATAAATATAAATATAAATATAAATATAAATATAAATTTATAAATATAAGTCAGGTGGAGTGGAACTATGGGAATCGCCGATAGAAGGCAACGAGAAAAGGAACAGCGAAAAACAGAGATTATCGATGCAGCCGAGCGTCTCTTTTTTTCTCGAAGTTATGAAGATGTTTCTATGGAAGACATCGCCCGCGAGGTTGAACTGAATAAGGCTACCATTTATCTATATTTTAAAAATAAGGAGACACTTTTCGCAACCATTGTACTTCGCGGTATCCAGATCCTTAAAGAAAAATACATGGAATGCATGGAAAAACAGGTACCGGGAATTATCAAGGTAGCCCTGATGGGTCAGGCCTATTACCAATATGCACAGGAATACCCCGATTATCTTCGAATGATCCATTTTTACGGTTCTGAGCGTTTTTCCAAAGAGAACCCGTGTACCGCAGAGATTGGAAAGGGATATGGAACCTGCCGTCTTATCCTGCGGGATGCGATCCAGGAGGGTATCGATGATGGTACAATCCGTGCAGATCTCGATCCATTTCTTACCTCAATGTACCTTATGATCTCCTTCATGGGTATCCTGTCAATGGAAAATAAATGGAAACTGGTGATCGAGGCAGAGGGGTTCAGCTACAAGCAGTTTGCCAGTGAGTTTTTCCGGTTCATCACTCCTTCTATCTCTTCAGGTGAGATGTCTCACAAAATGGATGTCAAAGATTTCGCATCGTTTGGATTCTTTTTAACCGAGCCTGTGGCGCCTGAGAAGAAAAAGAAAGAGCAATCTTAAATTTTTTGAAATATCATGTTGAATTTTTTTGCCTCTATTGCATTTCATATTTTTGATTCTCGCCTACTCCATACAAGATAGGCAAGTTCAGCATGATATCATAAGATCGCTGGTTTTGTTCTACAAGAATCTAATCTATTTGGAGTGATCTTATTTGCATCTGTTCCAAAAACGCTATCATGAAAAATATTGATTTTCAAAAAATACTACGGAATGTGGAATATAATATCAATCAGATACAAATTGACCATCAACCTGTTCGGATGGGACAAAATAACACGTTTGTAATGATTCGTATCTTAATTAAAGGCAAATAACTATTATATTTATGAAAAAATCAAAAATTTTTATATAGTATAATTTACATTTTTTTATTATGTGTGAGGTGCTCAGGCAAACTGGAAGATAAGACTGAACGCCTCATGCCCAAAGGGCATGGTTATTTGCTTTAATTAGTTATAAAGTTTAGGTAGCCTTGCCTCAGAATTAAGTGAAGAGGTAAGAAAATGAAGAATACCAGAAACAGAATAAAAATTGCTTTACTATTTATGACGATGCTGATTTTAAGTATGGTATTTGTTTCGGGCGCAACTGCTGAAGCTGTAACTGATGAAATCGATCAAGAAGTAGAAGTAGCACTGATAGAACAAAATCCAGAACTTGATCTTAATCCTGACACTACAATAAAATCATACGATACTGAAAAACCTTATTGGTATTTACTTGAAGCAGACAAGGATCAACAAAAAACACTATTGAAATATATTGATGAATGCTATACTTCTAAACAAGAAAAGAATGAAATGAAAAAGTCAATGAAAGATATTTGGAACAGATACCCCGATAGTATTACAGAAGAAGATATGATTGTCTTAGGACAAATCGATGTAGCAATTGCTGAATATTTGAACGATAAACATGGTGTAAACGACAGGGTCTCAGTAAAATGGACTGCAACTCCTCATCAAAAGATGACAAGAATTGCTGTCAAAAAAGTTGGAATCACTGATTATTACGCAGATATAGCATCAAATGCTGCAGATGATCCAGATACCTGGCCATATCCTCAAATCTGGCAGTCATACAACCATTACTATGATCCTGTGGCAGACAACGGTCTTGCAGCTGTGAACTGCGACAGCCACGCTGGTGTCGCCGCGGCATATTATGATGGGGGACAACTTTCAGCTGCATATACTGAGTTAGGATATGCTAGCCACTACTTGATAGATGTCGGAAATCCACTGCATACAGGAATGGTAACAAACCAGACTCTGAATCAATGGGTTCATTATGACTATGAAGATTATGTCACTGCAAATTGGAACAGCAATTATAACTTTGAATCTGTAGTAAGCAATAATAATAACGATTATTACGTGTCAGATCCAGAGGCTGCGGCACAAGATTTGGCAGAATATTCAAATGCATACTTGAGTTCACTGTGGATGGAAATTTATTACAACGAGAATACATGGGAAAGCAGTGCAACTGTAAAATTAAATACAGAAAGAGTTCTCTTAAAATCTGCCAAGTATAATATAGGCCTTGTTAAATACATGAGAAGGTGAATCTTCTCATTTTTCTCATTTTTCAGTTAAGGATGATGAGACAGTGAAAAAGATAATTACTTATTTCTTATTAATACTTTTATTGATTGTATTAAGTGGACTATACGTTGTAGAGATGAATCTAAGAGACTGGAGAGCTGACGAGTTAAGGCCACATTACGAATATACGGTAAAAATAGATGGTCTTTCAGGAACTGAAGTATCGGGAACAACTAAAATTTTAGTTCCAATTCCTGCAACAAAAGAAGGAGTTTTTGCAATCACACCTTCTCAGGAAAAACCGTCTTTTTTCAAAAGTCTCCTACAAGAGTATGTTTTCCACACGCCAGAGAAGTACATAAGAGGAATATATTTTGAAAATACTACTGAGTCACTTGACAATAAATCACTAAATGGAAACTGGACAACTTCTATTGTAAGTACCAAGCATGGTCCAATGCTAGAATTTAGGACAAACGAATCTGTGCTTGCAGATATTTCCTTTTCAAAGATTGTAGTATTGGAACAGATGAACAATGAAGACCCTATTAATGAAAGCAGTCCTATTTTATATCCGATTGCAAGTGAAGTATCATCAGTAGGAGAAGATTATCAATACTTTCGATCAATGTCTCGAGTAATCACATATGAAACTTATATTGAAATGAGTGATAATATCAACAGTAAGGACATTATCAACAAGGACATAAAATTTGATATTAGCCTTGAAGTCTATCCAGATGTTACTGAACGCGATGGAGATAAAGGTACTTATAAAAATAAATTGGATGTCGTTGTTGCCGAATCTGGCGAATTAAAAAAGAATGCCACAATTGAAACATATTTTTAACTTATTTTTATTCCATGAATTTGGAGAGAGTAGATCGCTATTAAAACAGTATTAGTAATAACAATCATATTAATATCATTAACAACAGTCGTGGAATCAATTAAGGGATATTTAAAAACAATTGATATAAACAATTGATAGCATGGTGCTTTTCTTTATAAAAAGCGTCCTCAAAAAGTAATACAGTTAAATTAAGTTTTGGGATAAGCTCATTCGTTAATTATACAGTTTCCCATTTGCAGTATTTCCGAGAAGAAAAAACCTTGAATTAAGTTTCCAAAAAGCTGACATGAATCATTCACACCAACATACTGCCTGTCATTCTTAAAAATAGTATCATTGTTTGCTCCTATTTCTATTTTGGAACCGTCTCTCTGATAAAATGTGCATGTCGTATCTGCAGGTCCACCACTAGCTTCTCCATATCGAAAACTTAATATTTTTACACCATTGACAGCTTTCTCGATATCTTCATCATCAGTGAGATTAATGGTTTTGTTTCCCTGCATAATTTGCACAGATACGATATTCGTTTTTTCCAGTTCTTGGGCAACAGGTAAACCATGTACAAGATAAAAATATACCAATAAAATAATAGTTGTAATAACAAACGGTATTACAAAATTTGTAATCTTTTTGATCATTTTATTTTAACTCCGTTGTATTTCGCAAAGATTTCATTGACACTTAACACCATTGATACAGTATCTCCGAACTCAGGTTATGGAATGAAAAAAACCTGGCACACGACAAGTCCGATTAACATCCTGAGAATGATAATGAGAATGATAAAAAGAATTAAAAAGAGTGCAGTGGAAAGAATAAAACTCTGAATTGAAAATTGAATTCTTAATCTGGCTTTAAACTTCCAGCCCTTCTTCTTTAAGGAAATAGTCAATCAGTTTTCTTGCAATGCTTATTTTCCCAGGCAGCCCAGGCAGGTTTTCAACCGAAAACCATCCGGCATCCTCGATCTCAAATCCATCGGGTTGTATCTCCCCGGAATCGTACTCCGCAGTAAACCCTATCATAAGAGAATTAGGAAACGGCCAAGCCTGTGTCCCGAAATAACTGATATTTTTGACCTTAATTCCCACTTCTTCCCTGGTTTCTCTGACTACCGCAGCTTCGGCTGATTCACCTGGCTCAACAAAACCGGCTATCAAACCATACATGCCTGGAATGAAATTCGGGGACCTTGCCATTAAAACCTCATGCTCTTTTCGTATAAGTACGATCACGGCAGGCGAGATTCTCGGATAGAAAAGCTCCCCGCAGTCAGGGCACTCCTTTCCCCTTTCGCCGGGTTTTTGCATGGTCTTTGCCCCGCATCGGCTGCAATACTGGTTTGTTCTGTCCCACTCCATAATCTGGACTGCTTTATTCACAAGTGCAAAGCACTTCTCACTCATTTCCGTATACGCCTGTCTGAGGTCCGCAAATTTCATTCCCTCAGGTGCCTGTGCATCTTCAGGCAATTCCACGGAATAGCAGTGAGTTCCCTCAAGTGTTCCGAGATACTGTTCCCTAGTTCCCGAAAGCCCTAGCTCTCCAAAGTCCAGCATTTTTGGGATTGCTCCGGGGTTTTTATTAAGCTTGAGGAGAACCTCGCGTCCCCGGAAGATAAACCAGAGCGCTTTTTCCGTCCTGTTAGCTGGCGGCTCGATGCCTATGATAAATTCCGGGAAGGATTCCGGGCAAATGGGATTTTCCCTGTCTACTGGGGTCATAATGTTCATACCTATTGTTTTTGTTCTATATATGGTTACAGGAACATTTTATTTCAGGAGCAATTTATTTGATGGTCAATTTGTATCTGATTGATATTATATATTTGAAAATGATATGTTTATACTATGGGAAAACGAGGTCCAAAACCACGATTCATTGACGTTGCTTGTCCGAACAAAAACTGCAAACTCTATGGTCTTACTAACCAGGGCAATGTTGTTGGAAATGGAACTTACATAAGTCGTGGAGAAAAAACAAGAAGATCTGTTTGTCACCAGTGTGGCAAAGTATTCAACGACCATACAGACACTTTTTATCATAATCTTCGGAAAGCTGAGAAAACTATTGATTTAGCTTTAAAAATGTCTATGAAAGGTATGAGCATTGAAGCCACTGCCGATGTTTTAGAGGTAGAATCTGCCAGTGTAAAACGATGGTTAGCTCGTGCAGCTAACCAATGCGATAAAGTAAATTTTTGCACCAAGTTGTAGGCTAATACTTGACTTTGTAATAGGACCAAGAAAACAATATGTTGCGGATAAGTTAGTTGAGTCAGTTAAAAAACATCTTTCTGATAAAATCCCTCTTTTTGTCACAGATGGGTTGAACTTTTATAGAGAAGCTCTTTTGAAACATTTTGGAGTTTTGATTGAGTTTCCAAGAACTGGGAAAAGAGGAAGACCAAGGAAACCAAAAATCTTTCCCCCTGATGATTTGAAGTATGCACAGGTAGTCAAAATAAGAATAAATGGAATACTTAAGAAAGTTGAGAAGAAGACTATTTTTGGAAAAGACATTGAGCAAAGCGAAATCTCAACAACTTTAATTGAAAGACAAAACCTGACTTTTAGGCAGGATAACAACAGAGTTTCAAGAAAAACAATAGGATTTTCAAACCTACGTTCCGCATTTTTAGGCGCATAAAGGCTCTCCGATGTTGTATTATGCGCTTAAACTATAAGCACATACTTTATTTGATTGAATTTCAAAATCGGCATCACGTGAGGGCGTATATCTGTAATAATGCTTAATATGCGCTTAAAATATGGGAACTAAGGTTCAAAAGCCAAAGAATGGTTAGAGTATCAAATGAGGTTATATTGTACCCACTTTAAC
Source organism: Methanosarcina sp. A14 (assembly GCF_001729375.1). NCBI lineage: Archaea > Methanobacteriati > Methanobacteriota > Methanomicrobia > Methanosarcinales > Methanosarcinaceae > Methanosarcina > Methanosarcina sp. A14. The sequence goes on from NZ_LZPK01000110.1 coordinate 21,891, forward strand.
TTCTGTAGAGGTCATGGAGGATTAGGGTACAAGGATGAAAGAGGAGTTGAATGCAAAAATACACCTGCAAGAGAGGCAGGAATTGTGGAATCAATATGGACCTTAAAGGAATTGCTGACATTCAGGTGTTTTAAAACATCAATCGGATAAAAATGGACTATCAATACTTAAGTTAAGGACTAGAATTATTGCAGCGGTTCTCTGCTTTGGTTTCTTTTCTCGCAGTTTTTTCTGAAGCGTGAACGACTACTAAGCTAAACACTTAATGGCTTTTCATCTTTTTTCTAGGTTAAATCAATAACCTGCGGATAAGACTAGATTTTCAAATTTGTTACAACCTTAGTTTGACAGTTTGATTTTTATGTTGGAAGATTGTTTTCATATCCATTGGAATGATAAGTAACATTATTTCAACAAATTTTTGCCCATTTTTTACGATTCAATTTGACAGATGATTCTCTTTCTCTTGATAGCTATTTTTATGATTTTTGACCAAATTTTTGGTATAGAATTTGACAGATAGTATGAATCTCAGATGAAATATAGATACTATCCAAAAAGTCAGATGCCAAAAGTGCTAAAATGGGACAAAAATCTCTACTAATTTGCCTTATAGTAATTATGAAGCTGGAAAATCAGAGGTAATTTAACGAAATTTATGAATACTGTCAATTGATTTTTGACAAAAATTGAAGCTTCTCACTAAAGTTAATTTATACTGTCAAACTAAGGTTACAATCCTTTGAAAATGTTTTCATTATTGAGGTCTTAAGATATCAAATGAGCCTATTCCCAAAACATTATCTAATCCACTATGGACAGCAACACTAAAACTGCCATTTTGACATTATGATGGTTTTGGGATAGACTCAATATTAAATTTAATTGCAGAAAATTTTTCATCTGCAAGTTCGGTATTTTTGGAAAAAAGAAGAGCTAAACCTCCTTCATTTCAATGGCGAGATACAGCCCGTAAACTTCAACAAAACGACAAATCTAATATTTTTATATTTCAATTCATTGGTCATCGGTTAAGGATTTATTTCCTTCTTCTGTTACTCTTTTTGAATCCAATTTTTCATTTATTACTCAAACCATTCATCTCTAAACCTTTCTCTGTTTACATGAGGATCTAAT
>NZ_LZPK01000111.1:0-20432 GCF_001729375.1 Methanosarcina sp. A14
GATGAATGGTTTGAGTAATAAATGAAAAATTGGATTCAAAAAGAGTAACAGAAGAAGGAAATAAATCCTTAACCGATGACCAATGGATTTTTATGTAGTAGGTAAAAGCAACTATGTGGTGTATTTAAAGGCAAAAAACGATATCATTCAATTTTCACCAAATGCCACTAAAAATCCAAATTATTTGTACCTGTCCCAAAAACACTATCAGGAAAAATATTGATTTTCGAAAAAATACTGCGGAATGTGGGTTGTATTTAGGTACTGATATTTAGAATTTACAAAACTGTCGACACACTACTTAACTATATAAAAGAAATTAGTAATAAGTCAATTAAAAAAAGATTAAGCTGAGATTTTTGTTAATTGTATGTAGCCAAGTTACAATTGGTTACCTTTTCAGACTAGTGTCGAGTCAAAGCAAAATGTCGTATAAAATCGATTGAAATTATTCGTAATTATTGAATCCTTGAGAATTGACGCGACACTAGTGACTTATTTCTTAAATTCAACTCCATACTTTGTTTATATTCTCTATCTCCTTTAATCAAACGCCAATGCCTAATCCTTTTTTACTTATCCAAAATGGATCTTTTTCAGGTTGGATGACTAAAATATCAATTGGGTTTCCAACGGTTTCAACTACATTTTGAAAACGCATCGTATTGATTGTAGTTTCAACCGCGTATTTAGCAAAATCAATTGCGTCTTGCAATGTGAAAAAATTCCATAATATTGTTTGAGCTGGCAAATCTGTATAAGAACCATCGTTATTCTTTAGGCTCACAGGTTGCAAAAGTCTTGATAGAACCAGAGCTTCTCCAGCCCAACTCGCGCCTTGAGTATTAGTATCTATTTTTTCTTTAATGCTATCAATAATTCTTACATTATATAAGGATTGTTTAAAAGTACCTTCTATTTTGTTATAACCAGCTACTAAAAAAGTTGCATCAGGTATGGGATCAAAACTTCTGAAATATTTTATCAGCATGTCTGGTATTTCATCAACTTTCTTTTTAGTATTTATTTTTTCTCTAATAAATGATTGTATATAACTTGTTATTGGCATACCAAAAATTGAAGCATCACCACAAACCGAAATACCACATCTGTTTGGACAGATAAAGGTCTTGTCCGTAGTATTTGTAGAATGTATTCCAATATGTTCAATGACTTTCTTATTTGGCAAAGTTTCCGTATATGAATAGGTTGTCCGGCTATCACTTGCTAATACAATACCTTCTCCAACATAAACAGCAATAATAAAAGAAATGGTTTTTTCTCCTTTGTCTTTTTTTGTTTTTATTCAAAAGTGCTAGTAATTTACTGGTATACATTTATAAAATATTCGGTTTTGAACCACATTTTTATGAAAATGATACGACTCAAGTGAATTTTGTAAGGTTTAGAGTTCTTTACACTCCACAGTTTTTTAGCTCATGAAATGAGTCTTTTATAAATCGTAAAGAAATTTGTAATTAAAATTAGCACAAAACTGGCTAAAATACATATCTTTTATAAAAATCGACAAGTTGAAAGTCGAAGTTACGGAGCGAAAAACAAATATGAGAACAAAAAGACTAAAAGATATAATAAAAGCCGAACAATTACGATAAAAACCAAAAGGAGACGTTAACATTAGCTGTGAAAGTAATAATATGAAAGTCACTTGCGAAGTCAGATGTAACAAGCACATAGGATGGTTCAATTCACCCATATTTTTTGGCACACAGCAGCTTTTCGAAATGGTTGTTACACAAGGAAACAGAGTAGAATGTCCATTTGGTGGAGAAATGATCAATTGCGACAAAAGCAATATGCGATTCAGAATATGGGACAAAAACGGAGAAATACAAGAATTCTATTATGAGAGAGATGATGACGGAAAAATAATACTAAAAACGCGCCGTTACAGAGATGAAGATGAAACACTAGAGTGAAAGCACATAGTTTTATAACAGCTCTGGCTCGGCGTTCATTCTAAAGGCATACAGGATTGAGATATTAGGCTTCAAGAATACAATAGTTTTCACCAAAACAACTGCATTTTGTAGTGAATCTTAACTTTTGTTTTACAATTCTAGGACTCAGTACCAAAATCTAGTGATGAATGTAAAGTTCAAAATCACTAGATTTTGTAATTAGTCACAATCCTTGTGATACAACTTAAAAATTGAAGTCTTTAGACGTCGAATATTGATTTTGATGATAATCGGATTCTTCTTGCTAATTCATATTTTCAATCAAAAAAGCGAAAATCACTAGATTTTGGAACAGAGTCAATTCTAGCCATATTATAATAAAAACAAAGTACTTTATGAAAAAAAGTGTATTATGGGCTGGAAATCTCTGGATGGAAAGTACAGCGACTTTTTAACATATAACGTTGCTATTCCTTTGATTCTTTGATTTATAGATAGTTTTTCAGGCAAATAACTAATTTAAGAGCTAAAAACAGCCACCTTTTGAGATTATGTTGCTATTATCTTATTATGCAGTTGTTTTCCTAAAAATACTTTATTGATATTCAAATAAAGTATTTTTTAAGAACTATTTATCAAGATAAGAGAAAGAACACAGTAGTTTAGGAAACTTGCTGCATTTTCTTGCCTGCTCTCTGGTAGCTCATTATCTGATTTTCTACAGGATTATTCTGCGTCAAAGGTAATAGCTTATCAGGCGGATCTGGCCTATCTCTAGTAGATTTTCCTTTACTAGGGCGTTTGCCACACAGACCAGATGCTCGCCTGCCTTCTTTTGTGATTGAATAAAACGAAAGGATTACCCTATATTCGGCAGGTCGACATTTCATTTTCGATGATTTTTAATGATGGTGATTTTGATATGATGATCCTTTACTATATGCAATTGTGAGGTTTACATCTGATCCAAACATAAAATCTCATACTAAACTTTAATGGAAAAATGATTTAGTGTTTATATGTGTCGTGGGAGTTGAGCCACACGTTAACCAGCTTTAAATCTAATGTATATTTATCAAATATTCAAAAACGATATCAAGAAAAATATTAAAATATCTTATGTCGACCTGCCGAATAGAGATTATAATTGACAAAACAAAATTATTCTAAGACAAAACAAGTGGCTCTCTTTCATCAGGATATGTTTAAATTGTAACAAACGAAATTATGCTGATATGGAGAGTGCTTCCCAAAATAAAGAGTTATTCGAAAAAATATCTTCATTCCTCAAGAAAGAAGGAGCAACAAAGGTAGCTATTTTTGGGTCTTATGCAAGAGGAGAAGAAAGACCAGAAAGTGATATCGACGTTCTTGTAGAGTTTTCTGAAACGAAAGGTCTGCTCACTATGGTTAGAATTGAGAGAGAGCTATCAGAGTTTCTTGGAGTAAAAGTCGATTTACTAACCGAAGGGTCGATAAGCCCATACCTTATTGAAGAAATTAAAAAAGAAGCAAAAGTGATCTCTGCATGAGAAAAAATGACTCGATTTATCTTCGCCACATCCTCGATTCAATTGAACGTATTGAAGAATATACTAGAGGTATGGAAAAAAAAGATTTTTCGTCTAGCAATCTAGTTCAAGATGGGACTATCAGGCAAATTGAGATTATAGGTGAAGCCACTAAAAACTTATCCAAAGATCTCCGCGAAAAGTATCCTCAAGTTCCCTGGAGGGACATTGCTGGAATGAGAGATCGATTGATTCATCATTATTTTGGAATTAATTTGGAAGATGTTTGGCATACTGTTAAAGTCGATATTCCTGCTTTAAAAGATGAGATTCTTGTGATACTCGATATTCTGAAGACTAAAAATAATGATGGCTCTAATTGAATAGTTTCACTGCAAAAATTAAAAATCAAGATGCTTTTCTTGTCCTTTCTCGGCTTCAACTTCAATGTAGAGTTCAATCGCCTCTTTTATCCTTCTGCTTAACTCGTCAAGCGTTTCAGCCTGAGTATGGCATCCAGGGAGTTCCGGAACAGAAGCTATGTAAATTCCATCCTTATCCTTTTCGATGACAACAGTAAACTTTTTTGTTCTGTAGTGTTCTCCTTTTTATAATACAACATATCCGTATGATCTTATATATCGCTGTAGAAAAATACTCTATGCATGACTATATCCTTTTTCTTCTTTTTCTGCCAGTGGCCGCCCGATATCTGCTCACTTTGTGAGCATGCGGGCGTGGAGGGAAGTTTTCAGATAAATTCTAAAAAGGAATTTGGCAACTCTTTTAGAGTCAACAAGGCGTTATGGGACCCCTACGCTTAAAACTCTTCTTTGAATGAGTGGAATACTCTTAATTCAACTTTTGGAGGGATTGGGCAAAAATATCCACTGTGAAACTATTTTTGCTCCTTAATGACTCTCTTATCCATATATACTAAAACCAAAAGTATTGTAGCGTAACCTCCTACTAACATTACAAATGTACTAATTCCAATTTTTAATAAGTCCGCAATTATTAATACAATGATCCATAAAAAATAACCTATCAGATTTCCTTTTATAGCTATTATGTCTTCATTTCTCGTTTTTTCGTCAATTACTTTTCTTGAGACTATATAATGTCCTGTGGTTACCATTAGAGCGGCAAGACCAACAGTAACCCAAACAATTATTTGATTAGAAATATTTAACAAAGTACTCGTCTTAAGAATTAAAGCCATTACAATAAAAAAAAGTACGCCTCCAAATATAATTCCTGAATTTTCTTCTGGCCTTTTTTTGCGTATTTTCATCAATATCACTCAGAAATATCTATTTTTATAACTGTTCTATTTGAAATAATATCAGCATTGCTTAAAAAATATTCCAAAATTTCCACCATAGCTTTTTGTTTTCCGTAATTTCCGGAAGTAGCTTGAGATTTAGCCGGTTGTTGTTCAGAATCAGCGGTTGAATGTGGGCCGCCTGCTTGTGCGTATTCTCGTTTTGGTCTTTGAGTTAGCTGTTCTTTGCACAAATCTGTTCGTAAATGGCCCTGATCTGAGTTTTCAGCTCTATAATCAAGGAGAAAGAATTCTTCTCCATAATACAGTAATTTTCTCCCAAAATGACTACATTTTTAACAAATGACTTTCATAATAGCTCGTTAAATAAAAACGGTACTGTGTAGTTGACTGGGGCTGCCCTTTAGATTGGATTCGACACATACTTAAAATTTATATTAGTTCCCATCAACTACACAAAACTCATAAGGTTATCCAGTATACCTGTACAATTTTTCTATTGGAATGTAAAATCTCTTTTTCAAAGATACCATTGTACTTCTGAATTATTTTACTTGAAGCTTCATTATCTTTATAACATGCAAGCATCACTTTTGATAATCTAATTTTTCTCGCATATTCGAGTGTCATTTTCAGCATTTGTGTGGCATAACCTTTTTTGCGTTCGGAGGGATGTACACCGTAACCACTGTGTCCGTAATTACGTAAAATAAAGCTCTGTTTTGTCAAGCAGAGCGTTGCCATGTAATTCGTATTCTCCGATATCAAAGTGTTCTTTTTTATATTCTAAAGCAGTCTCTTCAAGCTCTGTAGTCGGTTTTATTAATTCGAGTTTATCCCTAAAGTACTTCTCTAACATTCATTCGGGCATTTATTACGATAAATGTAACAATTTTTGTATCCGTTGTACTTTCTGAAATTTCTGCAACAAAACCAGATTAAATGCCTGAGTTTTATTGAAGAGTCTGGTAACTATGTGTATGTACAAGAGTTGAATTCCATTATATTTTTAGATCCTTAAACGTTAAATAGAGCTCCAGATAAACAATTTATCATTACCGAAGTGAACCATGCTCGGTAGTTGAGAAAAAACCAGGGGGTGTTTTAACGGTTCAAAAGTTAAATAATAGGGTGGTGGGATTATGGTATTAGTTAGTAAGAGATGGATTTTAGATAATGTTCAAATGTTGTACTGCTCCAGTGGAGTACTTGACCTTGACGATATCAGGGATTTCAAGGAACCTGAAGAGGGTTTTGAAACAAATCTGAGCCATATTGAGAAGCTGGAAGTAGAGAAAGGAGAAAGAAGGGAAACGTTCCATGTCCTTATTCCTGGCGGGTTTGGATGGGCTGAAGCGTTCCCTTTCACTGCGTGCCTCGAAGAAACTGAAGAACATTGAATGTGTAAAGGATATCGGATGTTAAAATCGAATAACTGTGGAAAAAGATCGAACTGTGGAAAAAGATCGAACTGTGGAAAAAGATCGACTACGATAAACTCTAAAATATAAAATAAATATATTAAAATAAAAGAAATAAATTAAGCGTTTTCTGACACTTTTCTTCTTGCTTTTCTATTTGTCTAACTCACTTTATTTCCACGCTTGAATAGAAACTACTTGCATAGAAACATTTATACTGATGCCAGCTAACACAACAATTGAACAATTTAACCAAAACTGATTACAAAAACATGACGTTTCATAACATCTTTAATACTTTTCACCCAAAGATTCAGGAAGCCATCAAAACTCTTGGCTTTACAAAACCCACAGAACCTCAGGAAAGGTCATTTCCTCACATAATGGATGGAAAGCATACTCTTTTGATAGCTCCTACGGGTTCAGGCAAGACCGAATCAGCCGTGCTGCCTGTTTTTGATAGTATCCTGAAAAAGAAACCTGAAGCCAGAAAGGGAATCTCAGCCCTTTATATAACTCCATTGAGGGCACTTAACAGGGATATGCTTTCTCGTATTGAAATCCTCGGGCAGTTGCTCGACATCAAAGTCCAGGTTCGGCATGGGGATACTCCGCAAAGTGAAAGACAGCGCCAGTCGAAAAATCCCCCTGATGTACTGATCACTACTCCTGAGACCTTGCAGGCAATGTTTACCGGCTCCCGCCTGCGCCAGAACCTTGAAACCGTGACTCATGTCGTGATAGACGAAATCCATGAGCTTGCAGGTTCAAAACGTGGAACTCAGCTGGCTGTTGGGCTTGAGAGGCTTGTGGAAATTTCAGGCGAGTTCCAGAGAATCGGGCTTTCTGCAACAGTCGGGAACCCCTGGGAAATTGCAAAGTTCCTGGCAGGCAATGGAAGGGATTTCACTGTAATTGAGGTAGCCCTGTTGAAACTGCTTGAGTTCGATGTTGTCAACCCTCAGGTTTCAGAAAAAGGAAAAATACAGGAAAAAGAAGTCTTGAAAATTGCAAAAACAGTTGGCTGCGAGCCTGAATTTGCCTCTCACCTGCTCTGCATCCGGAAAATTGTCGAAGATAGTCAGTCCACTCTTATTTTTGTAAATACGCGGCAGAGTGCCGAAGCTCTAGCTACCGGTTTTCGGAAACTCGGGACATCCATAGGGGTACACCATGGCTCGCTTTCTTTTGAAGCCCGTGTGGAAGCTGAGGAAGCTTTCAAATCCGGAGCCCTGAAAGGCCTTATCTGCACCTCGTCAATGGAGCTTGGAATCGATATCGGAAACGTCGACCAGGTGGTCCAGTACGGGTCTCCACGCCAGGTTTCACGGCTGCTCCAGAGAGTCGGAAGAGCCGGGCATAAGCTGCATTCTGTTTCCCGAGGCACTATCGTTTCTATGGAAGTCGACGATACTGCAGAAAGTATGGCAATTACGAAAGCTGCACTGGAAGGCAGGGTGGAAGAGGTTTCTCCGCATATAAAATCCCTGGATGTCGTGGCAAATCAGATTGCAGGCATGGTTATGGATTTCGGGGAGATTGAAATTGATAAAATTCTCAGGATTCTTCAACGGACGTACCCATTCCGGGATCTGCAGCTTGAAGAACTGCAAAGGGTTGTGGACCAGATAGGGGATTACAGACTTGTCTGGCATGAAAAAGGTTCAAATATCGTCAAGAGGCGCAGGAAAAGCCGGGAATACTATTACGAGAACCTTTCCATGATCCCGGACGAAAAGAAGTACGAGATCTATGATATTGTAAGTGGAAAATCAGTCGGCGTGCTGGATGAAGCCTTTGTCGTAAACTTTGCGGAACAGGGCGCCGTTTTCATAACGAAAGGCTACATGTGGCGGGTCGTTGAGATGCCTGACCGCGAGCAGGGAAAGGACAGAATCAAAGTCGAGCCCGTGGAAGGTAAGGGTGAGGTTCCAAGCTGGACCGGTGAAGAAATCCCTGTGCCTTTTGAGGTCGCTCAGGATGTAGGAAAGCTAAGGGCGGAAATTGCAGCTTTTATCCGCGCAGAACTTGACGATGAAGCTATTGCCGAACAGCTTCAGGCGAAATATCCGGTAACAAGAAATGCAGTGCTCGAATTAATCCGCCTGGTACGTGAACACGTAGAAGGAGACTTCCCCCTGCCTGATGCGAGCACGATTGTGATCGAAGACGAAGGAGATTCTGTGACTCTGAACGCCTGTTTTGGCCATAACACAAACGGCACTCTTGCGAGAGTCCTGACCTCACTTCTTTCAGCCCGCTTCGGGAGCAGTGTCGCCCAGGAAGTCGACCCCTACAGGATTCGGTTGACCCTTCCGCGCCGGGTAGGCTCTTTCCAGATTCGGGATATGCTTCTCTCCCTCCGTCCCGAACACGTTGAGCCGATCATAGAAATGACCCTGAAAAACACAACTCTGATGAAATGGAAAATGGTTCACGTTGCCCGAAAATTCGGAGCCCTTTCCCGGGACATTGACTACGACCGGATCAGCATGAAAAAGCTGCTGGAAATCTACCAGGGATCTTCAATGTACGACGAGGTTATTCGGGAAATCTTTCACGACCTGCTTGACGTCCCGAGGACAAAAGAAGTCCTTACAAAACTTGCAGCCGGCGAGATTTCAGTTGAAGTTTCCCTTCCAACCCCAATCGGTTCAGCCGGTTTTGCCATGAAAAAAGACCTGGTCGCACCGGAGAAAGCCGACCGATCAATCGTGCTTGCACTTAAGGAACGCATTATGAACGACAGAATCGTTCTATTCTGTACGAACTGCAAGAAATGGACTTCCCGCCGGCAGGTAAAGAACGTCCCTGAAGAAATCGTCTGCCCGGTCTGCGAGTCCAGGATGATTGCAGCCCTCAAACCCTGGGAAGAAGAGGAAATCAACCTTGTCAAAAAACAGGCAAAAAAGGTTAAGGTTACCCCTGAAGAAAAGAAACGGATACAGAGAGTTTATAGAAACGCGAGTATAGTGCATTCGCAGGGAAAAAAGGCGGTTATTGCGCTTGCGAGCAGAGGGGTTGGGCCTGAAACGGCGTCAAGGGTTATTGAAAAAATGAGGGTGGACGAAGAGGCATTTTACAGGGATATTCTGGTTGCGGAAAGGAATTATGTGAAGACGAAGAAGTTCTGGGAATGAGATCCAGGATATAATGTATACTGGTGCACTATTGAAAGTAAGAATATGAGTACTGAAATAAATGCATGTTAAATAGCAGTAGATAATAGCACTTATATAATCACTCCTTAATATTATGTAGCAAAGACATCTGACACAATCACTTTATAATGTATACCATTTTTCGCCCTCCGTCTACAATAATCAGATGTCTTTATTCCCCAATTCAATTTTCTTTTTTGTTTATTTATGATTTGAATCAGTTTGCTACTCTAAAACTCCAAATAATTGTAGCCTTCAAACCCTGGGAAGGAGAGGAAATCAAGCTTGTCAAAAAACAGGCAAAACAGGTTAAAGTTGTCCCTGAAGAAAAGAAACGGATACAGAGAGTTTATAGAGACGCAAGCGTAGTACGCTCGCAGGGGAATGAAGATGGTTATTATGCTTGCCAGCCGGGGGATTGGACTTGAGGCGGCGTCAAAGGTTATTGAAAAAATGAGGGTGGGTGAAGAGGAGTTTTATAGGGATATTCTTGTTGCGGAGAGGGATTATGTGAAGACGAAGAAGTTTTGGGAATAAGAGAAAGATATAGATAAGCATCTTAAAACTCGCTAATTAGTCTTCTAACATTTCTTCATCGCTTTCTAGCCAACTTTTTATTGATTTTTTTGCTTCTTCAGAGAGCCATTTGTAAAAGTTCCATGTAGGTGATCCAACTGGATACTTTTCCATAAATTCTTGAGCTCTATCACGAACATTCTGATCTTCATAACTTGGTTCACCAACGAGTCCTGTCCTTCCTCCATAAAGAGTTGAGTTTGATAGATCAGATCTTACTTCTTCGTAGCAGTCGTCACTAATCGCTTGCGCACTCACAAGTACGTTTGAAACAAAACCAGAATGTGAAAACACGAAGGTTGAAGGTGCTTCTTTGACTAAAAGTCCAACTGTTTTTATTTTTTCTTCATCTCCAGTATCTACCCATTCATTGAGAACTTCAAGACTAGTCAATGAAATATTTTCTGAAATATACGAATATAGCTTTGGGAGCCAAAAAGAGTCTTTCAAATCTGGATTTAACGATCTATCTCTAACTTTTCGAAGAATATTTTTATAATGTGAACTAAGGGATATCCCATTTAATCCTTTGTCGTAAAAACCGTTATAAGGTAAAGGCTGAAATCGGTTACTTGTACCATGCTCTATTTTCTTGGACAAATCTACTCTTTCCAAAAGGACATCAACCAATTCCTCAGGTATTTTGGTACTGCAATATGTTAGAAAAATGTTTAAGTCATATAAATTCTTTTCAAGTACGTGGACTTGACATACTTTTTTAAGAATGAACCCTAGTTGTGCTTCATCTAAACTCTCAGGTGGAATGCCATACTCTGGATTAAATATACCACAATAAGTATCAGCTATTTCTTCGTCCTCCCCAATTTCAACACCTAAAGCAAGCTCAATAGCTTCATCCCTCAAGGTATTGGGGAAGTGTCCAAGCGATTCAATAGCTAGGTTTCTTATGTCTGCATCTACAGAACTTAGTAGTTGTGTAATTATTTTGATTTCTTCATTTTTTATTTTAAACGCCCATCCTGTGTGTGCATAGCCTTCTGCTATGGAATGACATAAAATAGGATCACTGCCATCAACAGCAATTTCTGTTAACTTTATAGCCATAGCCTCGTCTTTTTCTCTAATTCCTGATAATAAGAACTCTAAATAATTAGCTAAAGGCTTTGATGTATCAGACATAATGTGATTACAGACTTCAGAAGCAACTTCTTTATCTGTAGCGCAAAGGACTCTCAAGAAGTTTGATGGATAAATTAAAATCTCATTAATTTTAAAATTGGTAATTATCTTATTAAGAGCATTGAATACTTTTCCCCCTTCATTATCACATTTCTCCAAAAATCCTTTAGATACCTCTTTTATTTCTTGGATTACTTCCTCTTGATGCTCCTTAAAGTTCTCATAATCTTTGTCATAATGATACCAGATAGCTCTCACAAGTCTGATCTCAAAATCTTCGGGCAGAAATTTTATGATTGAGCTGGCTTTATCTTTAACTTCTGGTTGGATAGTTTGTCTAGCATGCCATGCAAGTGAAGACTTTATCTGGATCTTTATAATAGGATCTGTAGTAATTTTGGAAATATCCTCTATAATATTAAGTATTTTCCTTTGTTCTGGAAGCCATGATTCAATTTCATCAGTAGAAACTTTCCTTCCATAAAAACCAGTAGGTGATCTTAAAGCCTGTGAAAGACTTTTCAATGCTCTTAGTGTTAATTTAGTTGATTCAGATTTTAACTGAGCTTCTATTAATAATATGGCTTTTCTTCTTATCTCTTTTGTATTTTTATAAGGAATTGGGTAAGGTATAAACTGTATCTCGGCTCCTATAGGCTTATCAAATATTATTTCTTTTTCTAGTATTGGATCAAGTATATCTAAGAGTGAGCATGTGTATTTAGGATCTGTATGATTATTTATCTCTTTTTCAACAAAAGTAATAATCTGGGAACTATACTCAAAAGATTTGTACATTTGATATTCGGCCAAATTTATGAGTACTGTCAATGCATGGTTAGAAGCAGTACCTCCATTTTTTATCTCTATTTCTTTTTTAGCTAAATTCCAAAGAAGTCCGCAAGACTGTTGAAAGTAGTCAAAATTGTAACTAACATTTTTTAATAATGGGGGAATTGTCCTTAATACATCTTTATGAGTGAATTCATATAATGGTGCATAATCACTTTTGGATTTGTTAATTGGGTTGTTTATTGGGTTGTTAATTGCATATCTAATTAAGTGCAGTATCCTCTGGGGTTGAAAATAAGCTACTTTTTCAAATTTATTCAATAAGACTACTTTCTCTAAGTTTGATGAATTTTTGAATTTTTCTTCTATATTATTCCATATTTCTACTAAAAGATCAGTTTCTCTATTTTGTCTATTTACTCGCCAGTCTAGTTCTGACAAATTCTCTAAAATGTTCTTGAGATATGTATCTCCAAAAGCTTCGAATATTTCTTGAGAGTACCCAGTTGAATAGCCATCTGAAGTAATACATGAATTGTGTAATATATAGTCTGACAAAACATCGGGAGTTATCCTGAGTTTAGATCCCACACGATAGAGCAATCCGCCTCTTTCTAGAGTATTAATTGATATATTAATCTTCGATTTTTTTACCTCTAAGAATTTGGCCGTCTTTTCAATGAATCCATTGTCTTTTTGGATTGGAGATAGAATGGATATGATGGAAAGCAGGTCTCTACAAAAAGTTGCGTCAAGATCATCACTAATAATTCCTGCTAATATGTCTTCCTGAAATCTACTAAAAACAGCATTTTGAAACTCTTCGTCCTGTTCTAAAAGAGCTGGCCGTACTTTATTTTCTGCAATAAGTTTTGCTCCAATAACTAAAACTATAGTGGAGTCTTTGGCTACTTTAATTAACGGTTCTAAATATTCGTGATGTTTTGATCCAAGTATACTTTTTCCAAGTTCCTCTTTTTCTTTTCTTTTAAGCTCCCCAATTTCAGAAATCTCTTCAATCTTGCGAGTATCAAATCCGCATTTACTATAGCTGCTTTTAATATAATTTAGTCCGTGAGGTCTGAAAGCCAGAATCATTTTTATTGGGGACTTTATTATAATTTCGGCTTGTTGAGCTGTTTCTAGTAATGTAATAATATCTTCTCTTCGATGGGCATCGTCTACTACTATAGTACATTTTCTTTTAGGCAATTCACGAATTGACTCTTTTGTTAATGGACTTTCACTAACGTATCTTAGTTCCCATTCATTGTGTTTTAATTCAAAATTTTTCCCAAATTCAAAAAGTATTCTGCTTTTTCCAATGCCTCCCCTTCCAGGTAAAAGGGCTATCTTTTTGTCAGATTCTAAGAAACTATCTAACTGTGATAAGATATCACTTCGACCTACAAAGTGATATTTATGGTTCAATAAGTTTGTACTTTCGAGGGAACGAGAGAAGAATTCCTCTGCAGTTAAAAAAGATTTTAAATGAATTTGGCATTCTTCTATATGTTTTTTGAGCTCTTGGTTTGTATCTTTTTCATAGTCTAATAATAATTTATCTCTTAAGTCTGGATTTTTTTGAACATTATAATCTAATATATTTAGAAAATTAGTTATAATTTCTGTAGCTTCTTCTCTCGAAAAATATCCTTCGTCAAAATAAGTAATAAATTCTTCTATAAGTTTTTCACCAAATAAGTTCTTTTCTGAAGAATTAATATAATTTTCTGGATGTTCGATATAATTCTTCATTAAGTTTTCTGCAGGAGATTCATATAAAAAACTATCAATATGAATCTTTGTCAACTTTGGGTGTTTTGGTGTCACCTTATTAATTGAATCATCAAGGACATCTGCGTAAGTATCATGGTATTTTTTAATTATTTTTTTGGCACTATCATATAATGAATTGGCTAAAAGTCCATCGGCAATTCCACCAAAGCTCATTTGATCTTCCCGTTAACTTTTTGACTCTGAACTCATTAATTTCTCAAAAATATTTAGATAATATAAAGCTTCTATATCCTTTAATTATATTTTCCTGTTTTGCTTTCGACTGTTTATTCTGGATATTC
This sequence comes from Methanosarcina sp. A14, assembly GCF_001729375.1. Taxonomy (NCBI): domain Archaea; kingdom Methanobacteriati; phylum Methanobacteriota; class Methanomicrobia; order Methanosarcinales; family Methanosarcinaceae; genus Methanosarcina; species Methanosarcina sp. A14. The sequence goes on from NZ_LZPK01000111.1 coordinate 13,890, forward strand.
CTCTAGCAAATACATTAAACATTTATTGAGTTCTACTTATTGGAAAAACTCAAGTAGGCTTTAAATGTTTCTGTGACAAATTTCAATCTTCTGCTGTAATGCTTTGGGAATAGATAAATTCCAAGTTAGCGGCGCAATCGAAGAACCTCTAATCGAATAATTTTAGGAGGGCTGGGGTGGAAATATAATAAAAAAGTTATATCACTTCGGCTTCTGCTTTTTTTCAGCCAATTCTTGTCAATAGTTCTGCCGGTAGCAGCTTTAAGTACTCACAGATTAAATGTTATTCTGGTAAAGATGGAAGGCGAGAGCTTGAGTTATACGGTTCTGATCGAACAGGACAAAGATGAGATGTATATTGCAAGGGTTCCTGACATACCGGGTTGTTATACTCAAGGAAAAACAGTTGAGCAGGCTATGGAACGTATAAAAGAAGCAATACAGGTCTGTCTTGAGGCTGAGGAACTTGAAGATATTACAGGCGGCACAATGGGAAGATTTGATGGAGTTAAGTGAAAATATAATAAAAAGTGATATCATTCCAAACTTCGACTTTGTCAAATCTGCTTTCTTCTTCTTTGGTCGGCATTTTAATTCAGCATACTTAAGCTACACCAGAAAATCGCTGAAGTCAATTTCTTCCCCCCTTCTCAACTGATTTCGGAGATGAGTAAGTTTGCTGTCTATTTTTTCGAGGCTCTTCAGGTATTTTTTCTCATCCGGTGTGGTTTTTATACGTTTTGAAATCCCGCCATTTTGAATGACCAGTCGCTGGTCTGCCGATAGAGCCAGAAGAGGGTCATGAGTACTGATTAAAACTATCTTGTTATTACTTACCAGAAGTTCCAGAGACCTAACCTTGTCGACGCCTGCATTCTCAATCTCATCGATAAGGACAACAGATGCCGGGCTGAGAAGTGCAGTATCTGCAATCATCAGAGCGCGGGATTGTCCCCCTGAGAGCTCCGTAACAGGAGTTTCCCTGCTGAAAGGCTCTCCTGCCAGGATGTTTGCAGTATCATATATTTTCTGAACAATACGAGATACCTCGTCAACCATACGGCTCTCGGCATGCATGGTCAGAAACTCCTCGACACTGAGGTCCATAACAAAATTCATGTTCTGTGAAAGCTGCGCGATAAAACGCCCCTCAGTCGAGAAACGCTCCTCATCACCTGGAGCCCGGCCATTAACCAGTATTTTTCGGCCTGTAGGAGTATCCTCCTGAGCCAGAGATTCAATATCAGCCAGAAGACGGGACTTGCCTGATCCTGTAGGACCGACAATTGCAGTCACTTCACCTTTTTTTAGATTTACCGAAAAGGCTTCTTTTTCACCATTCTTATTACGTCCAGGGAGCACTGTCAGGGATTCAACTGTGGATCCGCTGCCCTGTTGAAGAGCTTTTGCCTGCTCAATAAATAGAAAGAAACCATCAATAAAGGCGAGAGAGCTGCTTCCCATCTCTACAAAATAATCTTCACCAGGTGTTGAACCCAGTTCTTCCAGTTTTATGTTCCCGAACTGCACAGGATCAATTGCAAATGCAGAGAAATAGTCCTCTATCCAGGGCATCATCTCCCTGAGTTCATTTATCGTCATATGAAGTAAATCTGTTCGCAAGCTATTCTTCTCCCTGAATTTATTCTTCTCCTCTGAAATTTACCAGCTTTGAAACCCCAATCTGCTTGTCATCCCCGATTTTTCTCTCTCCAAGACAGTATGAACATAGAGCTCCAGGCATGGTAAATCGAAGTGTAGCTCCCTGAAGAGTTTCCAACGTAGAGGCTTTTTCCACAAGTTTTGCAAGATAGAAACTACCCTGTCCTGTAACACCATTAATCTGAACTATCATTCCTCTGGGGTTAACCTGTCTGACCCTGTATGCAAAGACCTCACGTTCTGCCTGGGAGACAATATCCCCTTTAGTAATAACAACAATGTCTGCAAGTTTTAACATGGGGCCGATTTTTTTAGGTGTGTTGACACCACTCAAGTTATCAATAACACAGATTGCCAGAACATCTTTAATATGTGGAGAACAGCGGTTGCAAAGACCTGCACTCTCGGTAATCAGAAAATCAAACTTCTTCTCTTTGGCCCACCTGAGGGCTTCTTCAATATTGCTTACAAAAAAGTGGTCAGGACAGAGTCCTCTGGAGAGACCGGTCTTGACCGGAATATTGTGAGCTGAATAGTGTTCCTCATCCTGAGCCGAGAGACAGTCAAATTTTACCACACCGATTGTGAAACCTTTCTGTTCAAGCTCTTCAATGGTCTTGATAATGATGCTGGTTTTTCCTGAGGATGGAGGACCTGCTACCGTAACAAGCCTCACACAATACCTCCAGTTTCATAGAACTGTTTATTGAAAACTCCTTCAAGCTCTTTTTTAAGTGCTCCTATGTCATTGTTCATCAGGAAGTCCCAGCCCAGCCAATAGAGTTTGATTCCTTCAAGATTATTTTCAACTTCAGGATTTGTTGTCGGGAAAAAAGCTCTGGCAGAAATTTTCGCAAATTCTTTCCCACAGAAGAAATCCGTGATCTCCTTAACCCGCTCTGCACCACTTTTTTTAACCAGCATCTGCACAGGGCTTACAATAGCACCTTCCGAAGGTATATTGATTGTTATCCTGGATTTATCTTGAATTTTCTTAGCAAAGAAGTAAGGCATGATATACATAGGTGGTACGTCATCCTTTTTGCTGTCTATCATTTTAACCATCTCGGACGGATGGATTCCTGTATATACTGAAGAAGCAAGCTTTTTAATTCCCTCCATACCGTACAGCCGGTAGAACGGAAGCAGTACCCCATTACAGAAAAAGCCGTCCTGCCCCCTCATAACAACCTTATTCCGGTACTCCTCTTTTAAGATGTCTTCCCAGGACTCCGGTTTGCTATCATCCTTCATGAGTTCATCTATTGTAACCAGAACCAGAAGGTTTGCAGAGATCATGGTAAACTGTCCACGAGGATCGGCAAAACCGATAGACTCAAAATCACTGTTCATTGGGGATGAATTAAGATTTACAAAATATTCCTTATTGAGAAAATTCTCCTGGAAGGGTTTGTGGTAGAAGCTGTTGATATCAGAGCTGATGATTATATCCGGAAGTTCGTCAATCGATGTAACCGAATCGATATAGGCATAATAAGAGAGCTCATGATTGACATTACCTTCGACAAGAGAATGGAGTACATTATTCATTTGTCGGCTGTATTCAGATGAAAAATCATCAAGTGCACGGTTAAAAGGCATCTTCATGCCGCAGGGTAAAAGGGCAAGAAGGGTCAGCTCTTTTTGTCGTTCCGGGGAGTCTGCAAGGGTAAAATCTCCTTTTGCTTCATTGTTCAGAACAGCCTGATTCAGGAGCTCAATAAAAGAGTCTTTATTCACCGATACCATTGAGAGGGCTGTTTTCAATTTTAGTAAAGGACCAAGCTTTTCAAGAACTTCCTTATTTTCAAATTTCTCCATCCCATGCTGTTTGAATATTTTTAACAGAAAAGGATAGTCACTTAAGATCTGGTATATACTCATTGTTTCATCAATTGCTTTCATATCATTCCACCTGATATGTTTTTGAACAGTATCTTATCTCCTTTTATGGCATTCATATTAAAATTTTTAGAGGGGACTTTCATTAAGGAAAAAACTTATGTTATTAAATCTTGCCAATTCCGCATTTGCACCAGCCCTTGTTTTTTGTTCTTGTTTAGTGGAATATCAATTATTTCAATAAAGATACAAACATATAAATATTGTCATCTAGGAAGTGATCTTCCTATATGACCACTAAATTAGCTCATCATTTGCTCCGTTAATGCTTGACTTTCATATACGCTCGTTATCGTTTCAAAAGTTCTCTTAATTTCACATCTATGCAGAATTACTGTCAACAAATCTGATGTATTCTTTGCAAATACAGTACTCTAACGCAACTGTGTATATTTAGCCATTTTTTCAGGATTAGCAGTTGAGTTTCTTACACGAGAATATATACGAGAATATATTCTTCTGCTAATGATCAATGTCAGCATTGCTGTCTATCTTATATTCTTATAAAAACGTATACAGAAGATGGGATTTTATGCTTAACCAACGATGTGTGAATGGAAATCTTATAATACATCCTCTCTAAATTTATATAGTATATACTGAATTTTTAGGGGTGTGTATATGAAAAAATACATCTACTTCACATTATTTATTTTACTAGTTGTACTGATTATCATCGGCTTCGCCGGATCACAAAACGGTGATAATGTTTCTCAGGCTCAACTAAATTCGCCGCTGAACACCCTCAAGTCAGCCTACCAGGATATTGCATGGGGAACTAATGTCCAGAAGCATTTGAAGATACTTAAAACAGATCTGGACGGTGTATCTAACGCGACAAACAATTCTAATTATACCATGCTCGCAGTGTATGCACAATACATAGTAAATGATACTCAGAGCGCCATTCAGGAAAATGATCAATATACCGTATCTCCCAAACTCCAGGATGCGCAGAAAGAATGGAGGTTGGCTCTTCAGGACTATAACTCTGCAGGTCAGTTTTTGTTGCAGGGAGCAAATGAAGCGAAAAATGGCACTGTAGGAGCTGAAAATTTCCAAAAGGCCGGAACACTTCGCAGTTCCGGTACAGGCCACCTTCAGAAAGCGTCTGAATTAGCAGGAATAACATAACATATTTCTTTTTTGAGGTGGGAGAAAGTATAGAAAAACTGCTGTCTTTACATAGGGCTCTGTTTTCTCCTTCAATGGTCTTCATTTTTAACTTCAGCATACTTTAAATGATCACAAAGAAATATATTTGCATAGAAAACACTGCCCCGAAAAAAGACTTGTTCGAAAATTTCTTCTTTCCTTGAAAACAGCGGAGCAACGAAGATTAGCTGTTTTTGGCTCTTATACAAAGGGGGAAAAAAGCCGGAAAGTGATACAGATATCATTCAATCGAGTTTTACATAACATAAAGAGAAAAAAGATTTTAGATTGAGAGTTTGGCTCAGACCACTACAATATTAAGTTTGAAAGTCTGTTCCTGGCCTGTTTTTGGCTCCCAAGATCTTTTGTATATTGCGTTTACCTGCTGATCTCCTTTAGCTATACCTTCAATTCTCCATAAGCGAAACCCACCTGTGCCAATAACTAAATTATTTTCTAAAGATTCAAAGGGGTGGTATTTGTCTGAGAGCTGGTTAAGTCCATTACTCAGCTTGAGTTGCCAGGAATAGCCCGTGCTCGGATTTTCTTTAAGCTTAAGGAAAAAAGAGTGTCCTTCTTTAATATAAATGGTATTTCCGTTGTCATTTTCGGTTATCATCTTATTTTGACTTGCTATGTCAGGTTTAGCACATACAGCCGCTGGAAGCGTCGCCAGAACTAAGCATACAATCAAAACTGTTATTCCATATCCAAATTTTGACACTGTACTGCCCTCCACTCACAGTAATATATTTACTGAACTATTTTCAGGTACATATCTTTATTTTTCATCCCTCTAACATTTAATCGGATTTTCAAAATCGGATTTTCAAAGCTTAGATTTATTCCGGTATATTATATTGTAATCAATCAAAAGCATGGATACATTTATTCCGGTATATTATACTGCAATCAAAAACATGGATAAAATCTGATACTGCGGATGAATATATATAATAAATAGAATAAATTTTCCTTATGATAAATAATTATAGAATATATAGACAATAATTTACTACATTATAATAAAATATATTTCTTTATAATGTGAAACAATAGGTTTTCAGTATACTGATATTAATATAAGAAGAGGCGGTATTATCCGGCTAAGAAAGAGGTTACCTAAAACAAATCTTGAAAGGCATTCCGAACTAATTGCAAATAACTGGATACAGCTGCGTGAACCTCCAAATATTGTGCCTGTTATGTTCGTAGCAATCCCACTAATGATCCTTGGTGCTCTGCTTTCTTTTAAAATCCTTGATATATTTTCGCCTTTCTCTTTTGTATATTTTGGTATCAGTCCCTCGAAAATCTCAGTAACAATAGACTTACAAGACTTTGTATACTTTATCGGGTTGAGTATAGTTATTATTTTCACTCATGAACTTTTTCATCTTATCTTTGTTCCAGATATTCTAACTTCGGACAAAGCGTTTTTAGGAATTACTTATTTTGGTGGATTTGCTTATTCATAAGAAGTACTGTCAAAATCAAGATTTATTCTTATCTTACTGTCACCTTTCTTTGTAATTTCGATAATATTGCCTGGAATTCTAGGAGTTCTGAATTTATTGAATTCTCTGATCAAATTTATAATTTTAGTGAGTGCAATGGGTTCCGGTGTGGATATGCTGTCCCTTGTCTTGATACTAATTCAGGTGTCTGCAGGTGCGTATTTAACTTGCAATGGAATGAGAACTTACTGGAAAATAACAAATTCAAGCATTCCTGAAAGTAACTGAGGATGTATAATCTTAAGGTAGACAGAAGATAAAAAGGTAGACAGAAAATAGACAAAAGGTAAACAAAAGATAAACAAAA